>NZ_JAOQJI010000029.1:0-50720 GCF_025567125.1 Phocaeicola fibrisolvens
AATCCGTTTCATTCTAAAGGACTGCTTAAAAGACTGTATTTCAATAATTTCAAAGACCGATTAGCTAACTTTTATTGGACAGTAGTGGTAGGACAAATTTAAATTGGGGGTGATTCCCTATCTTTGCAGGGTCACATTCAATTTATTCCAATATGAATCATTCAATTTCTTCCTCGGCCTTTGCCGATACGAAACCGCATTATGAACTGCTCGACGGACTGAGAGGAGTGGCCGCACTGCTGGTGGTGTTTTATCACATTTTTGAAGGTTTCTCTTTTGCCGGAGGGGGCACCCTCATCACGGTCATCAACCACGGCTACCTGGCCGTCGACTTTTTCTTTATACTTTCGGGTTTTGTCATCGGCTATGCTTACGACGACCGCTGGAAAAAAAATCTGACCTTGAAAGGCTTCTTCAAGCGAAGACTGATTCGCCTTCATCCGATGATTGTCATGGGAGCGGTTATCGGTTGCATTACCTTCTTTATCCAGGGAGGGGTGAAGTGGGACGGCACGCAGGTGGCTACCTCCGCAGTCATGCTGGCCCTCTTGCTGGCGATGTTTTTCATACCGGCCTATCCGGGAGCGGGTTATGACGTACGCGGAAACGGGGAGATGTTTTCGTTGAACGGTCCCAGCTGGTCGCTGTTTTTTGAATATATCGGGAATATTCTTTATGCTCTTTTCATCCACCGGTTGAGCAACAAAGCGCTGACCGTCTTGGTGATATTGCTTGGAGTAGGACTTTCGTGGTTTGCCTTGTCCGACGTGGTGGGCTACGGCATGATTGGCGTGGGCTGGACGCTCGACGGACTGAACTTCTGGGGAGGGATGTTGCGAATGCTTTTTCCGTTCACGCTGGGCATGCTGATATCGCGGAATTTCCGACCGTTTAAGGTTCGGGGGGCGTTTTGGATTTGCAGTGTCATTCTGTTGGTCCTTTTCTGTGTGCCTTATGTGGAAGGCCATTCGCCCGTGTGTCTGAACGGGGTGTTCGAGATGGTCTGCATTGTTGTCATATTCCCTATGCTGGTTTGTCTGGGGGCTTCCGGACAGACCACCGACAAGCGGTCGACCCGTATCTGCAAGTTTTTAGGCGATATATCCTATCCGTTGTATGCCATCCACTATCCTTTGATGTACCTGTTCTATGCGTGGCTGATTGAAAACAAACTGTACACGCTGGGAGAAACCTGGCCGATGGCGGCATTGGTTTATTTCGGAAGCATCGTCTTGGCCTATCTGTGTCTGAAACTCTATGATGAGCCTGTAAGGAAGTGGCTGGGCAGGAAGTTCGTGAGATGAAGAATTACGGAAGTCTTTAGGATAAAGAATAAATTTCCCCAAATATCTGAGGTTAATCTGATATTTGGGGAAATTTAAATTCTTAGTATTCGTATGTTTGTAGTTCGGTAGTTGGGTTATCGTTTATCCGTTTTTGATCACACTTTGAAGGGTTTGCGGAACTTGCATCCGTTTTTCCACTGTGAGCATCCGTAGGCCATTTTCCCCTTGATGATGATACCCGTGCCGCATACGGGGCAGGCTTTGCCCAAAATACTGTCGTCGGCAGGAAGGGTATCCTCTTTAGGAGTATCCGGCGCGGCGGTTTTCTTGCTGGCTCGTGGCTTGCGGGGAGCGGCTTTCTTCTTGGGCTCACCGTCGTTGCTCTTGGGGGCAGCGGCTTTTTTTAACGGGATTTTCGGACTGTCGTCGGTGGTGACGGTGACACGGCGGTTACTGTTGTCGCGTAACACACTGTACACAATGTCGGTGACCATCTGTTTCAGTTCGGCCAGGAAGGTACCCGCATCGTAGCTCTTCCGCTCGATTTCCCGCAGTTTCTTTTCCCAGATACCGGTCAGTTCGGCCGATTTCAACAGTTCTTCGTGAATCAGCTGAATCAGTTCCACGCCCGTAGGAGTGGCAATCAGGTTTTTACGTTCCTTGCGGATGTAATGCCGCTTGAACAAAGTCTCGATGATGGCGGCACGGGTAGACGGGCGGCCGATGCCGTTTTCCTTCAAGGCATCCCGCAGTTCGTCGTTGTCCACCAGCTTTCCGGCAGTTTCCATGGCACGCAGCAGGGTAGCCTCGGTATAAGGTCGGGGCGGCTGTGTCCATTTCTCGTTGAGCATCGGACTGTGTGGACCGCTTTCTCCCTTGGTGAAGGCGGGTAATACGCTTTCTTCTTCGTTTTCCTTGTTTTCTTCCGATACGTCCTTGGCAAAGATGACCCGCCAGCCGGGTTCCAGAATCTGTTTGCCGGTTACTTTGAACTCTATTTGGTCGGCTTCCCCGATGACGGTGGTCGTCGAGAATTTGCAGTCAGGGTAGAACACCGCGATGAAGCGCCGGGCTATCAGGTCGAATACCCGTTTTTCCATGTCGCTGAGGCCCTGCGGCTGTACGCCCGTAGGGATGATGGCATGGTGGTCGGTCACCTTGCTGTTGTCGAATACCTTCTTCGACTTGAGGAGCGGTTTCCCGGCCAGTGCGCCCGTATAAACGGTATAATCTTTCAGTCCCTCCAGAATTTTCGGACACTTGGGATAGATGTCATCGCTCAGGAAAGTGGTATCCACACGCGGATAGGTGGCCACCTTCTTTTCATACAACGACTGGATGAGCTGCAAGGTCATGTCGGCCGAGTAGCTGAATTTCTTGTTGCATTCTACTTGAAGGGAAGTCAGGTCGAACAGGCGGGGAGGAGCTTCCGTACCTTTCTTGGAACTGACTTCGGTCACGGTGAAGTCTACGTTCCGGATGCGTTCCAGCAAATCTTTTCCCGTCTGTTCGTCGGTAATCTGCGGAATGCCTCGGTTGGCATCGGTCTGTGTCTTTTTCTTGGTCGAAGGATTCTCTTTTTCCTTCTCGGCTTCTTCCGCCAGTTCCTCGTCACTTTTGCGTACGATGGCCGAGAAGACTGTATCCCGGTAGACCGTCTTCAGTTCCCAATACTGCTTGGGTACGAAATGTTCGATTTCCTGTTGTCTTTTCACAATCAGGGCCAGGGTAGGTGTCTGTACCCGCCCGATGGAAAGTACCTGTTTGTTCTGTCCGTATTTCAGGGTATAGAGTCGGGTGGCATTCATGCCCAAAGTCCAGTCGCCGATGGCCCGGCTCAGCCCGGCTTCGTAGAGCGGCTGGAACTCCGACTGGTCTTTCAAGTGTGCAAAACCGTCGCGGATGGCCTCTTCCGTCAGTGAGGAAATCCAGAGCCGTTTGACCGGACACTTGGCTCCGGCCTTCTGCATCACCCACCGTTGGATGAGTTCTCCTTCCTGGCCGGCATCCCCGCAGTTGATAATCATTTCAGCTTCCTGCATCAGTCTTTCGATGATGTGGAACTGCTTCTCAATCCCGCTGTCGTTGATCAGTTTGATTCCGAAGCGGGGAGGAATCATGGGAAGTGTACTCAGGCTCCACGTTTTCCATGAAGGAGTATATTCATGCGGTTCTTTCAGGGTACACAAATGCCCGAATGTCCAGGTCACCTGGTATCCGTTTCCTTCAATGTATCCTTCTTTTCGGTTCTTGGCTCCCAGCACGTCGGCGATGTCGCGTGCCACGCTGGGCTTTTCGGCGATGCAAACTATCATGGTCTTTCTTTCAATATGGGGCAAAATTACGCAAAGTTGCCTGAATAGAAAAATAAAATCTTTATCTTTGAGCGGAAACGACTGACAGCCTTTCTTTTGGCAAGGTTTTTGTAAGATAGAATATATAACGATTAAATGAAGAAATTATGTTTATTTGGATTGTATTTATAGGTATTGCGATTCTCAGTTACATGGTTCAGGCCAGTCTGAAGAGTAAGTTTGAAAAGTATTCCCAGATTCCGCTGACCAATGGGATGACGGGAAGGGAAGTCGCCGAAAAAATGTTGCGTGACAACGGTATTTACGACGTGACGGTGACCAGTACGTCGGGGATGCTGACCGACCATTATAACCCGATGAACAAGACGGTGAACCTGAGTGAAGGGGTTTATGGAAGTGCAAGTGTGGCTGCGGCGGCAGTAGCTGCCCATGAGTGTGGACATGCCGTACAGCATGCGCGGGGATATGCGCCTTTGCGGATGCGTTCAGCCTTGGTGCCGGTGGTACAGTTCTCTTCTTCCATCGTATCGTGGGTGCTGCTGGCAGGTATCCTCATGGTAAATTCTTTCCCACAGCTGCTGCTGATTGGTATTTGTCTGTTTGCCATGACTACCTTGTTCAGTATTATTACGCTCCCGGTGGAGATTGATGCCAGTCGTCGGGCGTTGGCTTGGTTGAGTCGGGCAGGTATCACCAATGCCTTCAATCACCAGCAGGCCACGGATGCCTTGAAGTCGGCTGCCTATACGTATGTAGTAGCGGCACTGGGTTCATTGGCTACGTTGATTTACTACGTGACAATTTATATGAATCGCCGCGAGTAAGCGTGAAATCCTTTCGTTTTGTGTGTGGAAGGTAGAAATTTTATTCGTAATTTTGCCCCGTTAATTTAAAGACTGATTCATTATGGCAACAAAACCAAGTATACCGAAAGGAACGAGAGACTTTTCGCCGGTGGAAATGGCGAAACGTAACTATATATTCAACACGATTCGCGAAGTGTTCTATCTTTATGGCTTTCAGCAGATAGAGACTCCTTCCATGGAAAACCTGTCTACCTTGATGGGAAAGTACGGGGAGGAAGGCGACAAGCTGCTTTTCAAAATCCAGAATTCGGGGGATTATTTCTCTGGGCTGACCGATGAAGAGCTGTTGAGCCGGAACGCAGCCAAGTTGGCCAGCAAGTTCTGTGAGAAGGGGTTGCGCTATGACCTGACGGTTCCTTTCGCACGTTACGTGGTGATGCACCGTGATGAAATCACTTTCCCGTTCAAGCGTTTCCAGATTCAGCCGGTATGGCGTGCCGACCGTCCGCAGAAGGGACGTTACCGCGAGTTCTACCAGTGTGATGCCGACGTGGTGGGCAGCAATTCGCTGCTGAATGAGGTGGAACTGGTGCAGATGATTGATACGGTGTTCCAGAAATTCGGTATCCGGGTTTCCATCAAGATTAACAACCGTAAGATTCTGACCGGTATTGCGGAGATTATCGGAGAAGCAGATAAGATTGTCGACATTACGGTAGCCATCGACAAGTTGGATAAAATCGGTTTGGACAATGTGAATGCGGAACTGGCTTCAAAGGGTATTCCGCAGGAAGCGATTGACAAGTTGCAGCCGATTATCTTGCTGAGCGGTTCGAACGAAGAGAAACTGGCTACATTGAAGAATGTGCTGGCTGCCAGTGAAACTGGTCTGAAAGGGGTGGAGGAAAGCGAATTTATCCTGAAGACGATTGCCAGACTGGGTATCAAGTCGGAAGTGGAACTGGATTTGACGTTGGCCCGCGGATTAAACTATTATACAGGAGCCATCTTTGAAGTGAAGGCCTTGGATGTACAGATTGGTAGTATCAGTGGAGGTGGCCGTTATGACAATCTGACAGGAGTGTTTGGTATGGACGGTATGTCGGGCGTAGGTATCTCTTTTGGTGCCGACCGTATTTACGATGTGCTGAACCAGCTGGATTTGTATCCGAAGGAAGCCGTGAACGGTACGCAACTGCTGTTCGTCAACTTTGGAGAGGCAGAAGCGGCTTATGTACTTCCTATCTTGTCACAGGCGCGTGCGGCAGGTATCCGTGCGGAAATCTATCCGGATGCAGCCAAGATGAAGAAGCAGATGAGCTATGCCAATGCGAAGATGGTACCGTTTGTAGCTATTGTAGGTGAAAACGAAATGAAAGAAGGAAAGGTGACACTGAAGAATATGGCAAGCGGCGAGCAGTCGCTGGTTACTCCGGATGAATTGGTGGCTGCCATTCACGGATAAGTGTGAATCATTTCTAATAAAATAAGAACGCAGGTTTCACGGAAGAAGGCGGAAGAGGTAGAGGCTTCGGACTTCGGTTTCGTGGAACCTGTGTTTTTTATCTGAACACTGATAAATAATTCACAGTAGAACAGGAGATATGGAAATCGTATATTTAGTGATTGGCGTGATAGTGGGAGGTTTGCTGGGCTATTTGTTCGCAGCCCGGAAATCGGTAGCCTTGCGCTCACAGTTGCAGTGGAGCGAGGCACATGCCCAGGATTTGCTTCAAGCAGAGAAGGAACGTGCGGCGGCTTTAGCAGAACAGTATAAGAAAGAGACGGAGAGACTGCGTGGGCAGTTGGACGAACTTTCCGGAAAGTGGAGTGAGACCGGTCGGGCACTGGCAGCTTCACAAGCGGAGCGTCGGAATTTAGAAGAGCGTTTGACGCATCAGAAGGAAGAAGTGGAGCAGTTGCGGAAGCAGTTGAATATGGAGTTTGAGAACATGGCCAACCGCATTTTCCAGCAGAAGACGGAGGCGTTCAATCGGCTCAGCTCGGAAACGTTGGGCAATCTGTTGAAACCTTTTGGCGAAAACCTGAAGGAGTTCAAGCATCAGGTGGAAGAAGTGTACGACAAGGAATCCAAGCAGCGTTTTTCGCTGGAGGACCGTATCAAGGAACTGATGCAGCTGAACAAGCAAATCAGTGACGATGCCAACAACTTGACCCGGGCCTTGAAAGGAGATTCCAAGGTACAGGGAAATTGGGGAGAAATGATTCTGGAAACCATCCTGGAGAATTCCGGTTTGCGGGAAGGGGAAGAATATTTCCGTCAGGAATTCCTGAAAGATGAGCATGGCGAGCCGCTCAAGAATGAGCTGGGACAACGGATGCAGCCCGATGTGCTGGTGGTGTATCCGGACAACCGGCAAGTGATTATCGACTCGAAGGTATCGCTTACGGCTTATGCCAACTATGTGGGGTGTGAGGATGCTGGACAGCGGGAACAGTACCTGAAAGCGCATCTGGCTTCGGTCAAGGCGCACATTGACGAGCTGAGCCGGAAGGATTATTCCAGTTACAATGTGTCGGCCTTGGATTTCGTGATGATGTTTGTGCCCAATGAGCCGGCGTACCTGCTGGCACTCCAGGCCGACCCGGACTTGTGGAACTATGCGTATCAAAAGAAAGTGGTGCTGATGAGCCCTACGAACCTGATTGCGGCGCTGAGGCTGGCGCTGGATTTGTGGAAGCGGGAGTATCAGGTGAAAAACATTCAGGACATCATCAAGCGAGGTACTGTGTTGTATGAGAAGCTGGTGGGATTTACCGAGACTTTCGAGAAAATCGGTGATACGCTGCAGGCAGCTTCCACGGCTTACAAGAATGCCTTGGGACAGCTTTCACAGGGGAAAGGCAACCTGATTCGTCAGGCGGATATGCTGACAGAACTGGGAATTACGTCGAAAAAGAAATTCTCTCCTCGTCTCCGGCAAGAAGCAGACAAGGATATGGCATCAGCTTCTCCTGTGAAGGACTTGTTTTCGGATTCGGAAGACAAATGAGGATAAAAAGAAACTCCATAACATCTTGTCTTGAATGTCATGGAGTTTCTTTTTTTATACTAGTTAATAACTAGGCTGGGTTATAGTTTCACGGTATACTGCTTGGTTGCTCCGGCATAAATACCTGTCTGACTGAAGTCGGCGGTAAGTGTTTGTTTTTTCTTTCCGATTTTCAGTTCCACCTGAATGGGCGATTGGGTTTGTCCCGGATCGGCAATATGCAGGTTCGCAGTCTTGGCGGTAATATCTTTTACCATCAACACACACGGCTTGTCCACCGTTACGCTCAGTTCTTTATGCTTGAATGTACCCGCTTCGAAGAAAGTCACCATCCAAACATTCAGCTTAGTGTTTCTTACGGCTTGAATCTTTGCTGTATTCGAAAGAATTTCAATGGCATTTTTCTTCTGATAATCCTCCATTTCTTTGGCTGAAGTTTTTCCTGGTACTACAATGTAGGCGTAGGAGCCGTCTTTCGGGCCTACTCCATGGTTGATGCCCAAGGTAAAGACATCCATTTTTTCTTCCTTCTTCGACTTGCTGGTGTTGATATCATACCAGCGTCCAGTCTGTGTCTGGGCGGTCAGGAACACTTCTTCTTTCTGCGGGAAGAAATAGCCGATATGGTCGTGCAGTACCCACTGTGGAGCCTGCAAGGTGTAGCTGCCTTTTTCCACAGCTTCTTCTTTCCCGTTCTTATTGACCTGTATGCCGTCTTTCAGGAAGCACTGGTTGACAGTGGTGTGAACCGGATAAGTGGAGGTAGATTGGATGCCGGCACCCAAGCACACAACCTCATTGTCAAAGAAATACCAGCTTTTCTTGGCACCCGTGTTGACTTCCGGATTGGTGTCCATATAGGCGTATGCGGTAGCTCCGTAAATGCTGTCAGAAACTCCGCCTGCGTATGTAGAAGTGCCCAATACTCCCCATGCCTTTGGATCCATTGGAATCTTCTCTACCTGTGGAGCGGTTGTTCCCGGAATATGACACCAGTTCCATACCGGGAAGATGTTGAAGTATTCATCTCCCGTCTGTACGATGTTGGTACATCCGTCGGACATGAAATAGGTCTTCAGGTTTTCCTTATTGCCATATTCACATTTCTTGGTACGGGTAGAAGCCAGACGTACATCGAAGTTGTATTGCGGGCGTACATGCAGAGAGTAATCGCCGCGGAAATAATGGGTATGAGATGCTGTCACCTGATAGTCGGCAGGCTGTTTGCGGTTCAGCCGGGCAATGATGGCCTTGTATTCCTCGGCATGGGCCGGGTCAATGTCAATCATACGTTTGGCATAGGTGGTAGTGGTTCGTTTGTTCAACAATCCCGGACGGCTTACGCTGCGTCCTACCACATCGAACGACATGTTTTGTCCGCGCACGGCACGATAATAAGTTTCACGCATGAATTTGCTGAGCAACTCCACCTTTTCCTTGCTGAGTTCATATTGTGTGCCTAATGCGTAAGAGGCAACCTGAGTGACTCCTTTGATGATTTCATCGCCATATCCTCCGATATAAAGCTGTTCTCCATGCTGGAAATAACTGTTGTCATGCTGGAAACCTTCCTCTGTGGTATATACGATTGGATTGAAGACGTTGTCGATGGCTGTTTTCAGGTCGGTTTCGTTCTGTGTCAAGCAAGAACGGTAGATCCAGTGCAGGGCAATGTCCGTGCGGTTGGCGCCTGTCCATTTAGCCGGGTCGCCTCCTGTTTCCTGGAGGCGTTTCAGTATTTTGGTTTCCAGGTCTTGTGGAATCTGTTTTTTTCCAATGCGCATTTGGATGAGCAGAAGACCCAATTTCTGTGGTTCAGAAATCTGGTTGTGCCACCAGTTGTCGCTTTCAGAATCCACGTCATACCAGTACTCCAGTCCTTTGACGATTTTCTGATACAAGTCCTCGTTCTGGTAATATTGGTTTTTGGGATTGGTGTATGCATACACAAAGTCAGACAAACGTTCTACATGTTTGATGGGTGTCCAGTTAGTCATCTGGGTATCATCGTAGTCGATGTCGCTGAAGGAACCATTTTCCTGGAATAAAGTCAGGTCTTTATCAATGGAGGGATTCTTGACAGTGCTGTTTCGTATCTTCTCCATGAACATTTCATAGTCATTTTGCTTTTGAGTCGATGCTTGTGTAAACTGAGAAGCCCAACTCGTGGCCATGCTGCAGGAAAGAGCCGTGGCCAAAGTGAGAGTTTTCAGGGTAATATTCATAAATCTTTTAATTAGTTTTAGGTGGTAAAGATAATTATTTTTCAAAAAGTGTGCAATTTAATGAAAGATTGTTTTAGGGTGGTAACCTATTAGGGCTGGCAGAAAAGAACCCCAGTTTGTCAGTCATTTCATGCCATAATGTCAGTTTTGCGGTTTTGGCACACTTTTCGTAAGGAGGTTAGTGCTTTCATGAAACAATGCATGAGGCTATAATGTAGTATAAACGTAAAAAAAATATAGTATTATGAACATTAAACCATTAGCAGACAGAGTCCTGATTCTTCCGGCTCCTGCAGAAGAAAAAACAATCGGCGGTATTATTATTCCTGACACAGCAAAAGAGAAACCGTTGCAGGGTGAAGTAGTGGCCGTAGGCCATGGCACAAAAGACGAAGAAATGGTCTTGAAAGTAGGCGATACGGTCTTGTACGGAAAATATTCTGGTACAGAAATCGAATACGAAGGTGTGAAGTATTTGATGATGCGTCAGAGCGATGTACTGGCAGTTTTGGGATAATTCATTCATTTATTTAAAAGATTAGAAAGGAAAATTCAATATGGCAAAAGATATTCTCTTCAACATTGACGCTCGCGATCAGTTGAAAAAAGGTGTAGATGAACTGGCTAATGCAGTGAAAGTGACACTGGGCCCGAAAGGACGTAACGTAATCATCGAAAAGAAATTCGGTGCTCCTCACATCACGAAGGATGGTGTAACTGTAGCAAAGGAAGTGGAACTGAGTGACCCTTTCCAGAACACTGGTGCACAGCTGGTGAAATCAGTAGCTTCAAAGACTGGAGACGATGCCGGAGACGGTACTACTACCGCAACCGTATTGGCGCAGGCGATTGTTGGCGTAGGTTTGAAGAACGTTACAGCCGGTGCTAACCCGATGGATTTGAAACGTGGTATTGACAAGGCCGTTGCAAAAGTGGTTGAATCAATCAAGTCACAGGCTGAAACTGTAGGCGACAACTACGACAAGATTGAACAGGTGGCTACTATTTCTGCCAACAATGATCCGGTAATCGGTAAATTGATTGCAGATGCCATGCGCAAGGTTTCTAAAGATGGTGTCATCACCATTGAAGAGGCTAAAGGTACTGATACTACCATCGGTGTAGTAGAAGGTATGCAGTTCGACCGTGGTTACTTGTCAGCTTACTTTGTAACCGATACGGAAAAGATGGAATGCGTGATGGAACATCCGTATATCCTGATTTACGATAAGAAGATTTCTAACTTGAAAGATTTCTTGCCTATCTTGGAACCGGCTGTACAGAGCGGACGTCCGTTGCTGGTTATCGCAGAAGACGTAGACAGCGAAGCCTTGACTACTTTGGTTGTGAACCGTCTGCGTAGCCAGTTGAAGATTTGTGCAGTGAAAGCTCCGGGCTTCGGCGACCGTCGTAAAGCCATGCTGGAAGATATCGCCGTATTGACCGGTGGTGTAGTCATCAGCGAAGAAAAGGGCTTGAAACTGGAACAGGCTACTTTGGAAATGCTGGGTACTTGCGACAAGGTAACTGTGACAAAAGAAAATACGACTATCGTAAACGGTGCTGGTCAGAAAGAATTGATTCAGGAACGTGTCAACCAGATCAAGGCTGAAATCAAGAACTCTACTTCTGACTACGACAAAGAAAAACTGCAGGAACGTCTGGCTAAGTTGTCAGGTGGTGTAGCTGTTCTTTACGTAGGTGCTGCCAGCGAAGTGGAAATGAAGGAAAAGAAAGACCGTGTAGATGACGCTTTGTGTGCTACTCGTGCCGCTATCGAAGAAGGTATCGTACCGGGTGGTGGTGTCACTTACATCCGTGCCATCGATGCATTGGAAGGCATGAAGGGTGACAATGCCGATGAAACAACCGGTATTGAAATCATCAAACGTGCCATCGAAGAGCCGCTTCGTCAGATTGTAGCCAACGCCGGTAAGGAAGGTGCCGTAGTGGTTCAGAAAGTACGTGAAGGCAAGGGTGACTTCGGTTACAATGCTCGTACAGATGTATACGAACACTTGCACGCAGCAGGTGTAGTTGATCCTGCCAAAGTAACTCGTGTAGCTTTGGAAAATGCCGCTTCAATTGCCGGTATGTTCCTGACTACTGAATGTGTCATCGTAGAAAAGAAAGAAGAAAAGGCTGAAATGCCGATGGGCGCTCCAGGAATGGGCGGCATGGGCGGTATGATGTAATCGTCTCCTTTCAAGATATAAAAGTAAAATCCCAACCGGATGATTCCGGCTGGGATTTTTTTGTTATAAGAGAGAATTTAGTAACCCGGATTTTGTGTCATACCCGGATTGTTGTAGAGTGTTTCCGCAGGAATAGGTAAGTAGTAATTGGTGGGACTGCTGAATCCAGTTTGTTCGATGGGAATGTTCAGCAGACGATAGTAAGGATAGGCTCCTCCTGTTCCTTGTAGCAGTTGGATGCATTCCGTCCAGTCTGTTCCACTCAGTGAGAATGCTTCTTTTAGTTGATTTTTGATTTCAGTGGCTTGCATTTCATTCCCGGTGAGAGAATAAGCGATGGCGGCCATGAGGTATACTTCACGCAAAAGGATGGGGTGAATGTAGCTTCCTCCCGGATTTCCGAAATTATCTTTATAGCCTCCCCAAAGAACTTCCTGACTATCTGATTGGTTTGTTGCTTCCGGGTCCAGACTAAAGACCTTGCTGTCCAGTATATACTGGCACTGTTGAAGGGCTTCTTGGTAATATCCGGAAATCAGGTAGGTTTTCCCAAGCAAGGCTCTGGTTGCCAAGTCTCTTTTCTCTGTTGTGTTGAGAATTAAATTTGCCAGATAGTAGAGTAGCCACTCTTGACTTGTTTGGTTGTCGTTGGGTATGATTTTTCCATAATATCCCAATAGTTGGTTTTGAATCATTGCGTAGTCGACGGTCATGTCCCAGGATGCAGCCCATCCTTCTGAGGTATTTAATGAGGTAACCAGGTCCAAGTATTTTTTACCGTTTCCTAAGGTTTGGTAAGCAAGTTCCCAGAAAGGACTGGAGGTATATTCCACCATTTTATAGTCGAAATACGTATCGTATAGCAGGCTGTATTCCAGGTTTTTGACTTGAGTCAGGTAGATGCCGAGTTCTTCGCTCCATTTGGCTTGTATTTCAGCTACGTTTACATCTTCAATTTGGGCCATGTAGCAGATTTTGGTTACGTCGTTTTCTGTAAGGTTCCTGTAATTCAGGTAGTATCTATACGGTTCACTGCTTACCTTGTCATCCGCATTGATTACTCCATCGCCATTCAGGTCAGCGAAGACCAGATTGCCATTGGCGTCAGCTCCTTCAATGAGGAATCCGTCGGATAGATTGGAGTAATCCTCTTTGTGAATGACATAGGTTAATGTATCATTCTGATGTGAAATGATTGCTGCTCCGTTTTCATCGGTCGTGAAAGGCCCCAATACGGTACCATTTCCCTCTTGGGCCTCAATGGTCACCCCTTCCAGCGGTTCTCCAGTAGGCAATAGCACAAGAATGGTCGTTTCATGTAAGCTGACAATCGGTCCGTCGAGCATGGGTATGACTTCTGGTACGACATATACATAACTGTTTCCTGCCGGAATGGCTTCTCCTTCAATCTGGATACCGTTGATTTGAATTTTGTCTTCCTCACGTGTCACGTAAAGTGTTTCATTGCTGATACTGGTCAGGGTGCTTCCTTCAGTAAGTTCGTTTTTGGTGTACCTTCCTTTTATAATGTGGTTTTTAATGGAGGCCGTGTCCAGTTTTTCGGTGCGACTGGCGGCATTGGCGTTTTTCACGGCAAAAACGGTCAGTTGACTTTCCTGGAGGTCGGCTACATTTGTTTTTTCCAGTATTTCCACAAACTGGCTCACTTGCGGTTCGCTTGCTTTCAGGACTTCAGCAATAGTTTGTATCTCTTCTTGTCCTTTGGAAAGAGGAGGTTGTGGACTGGGGGATTCTTCATCACTGCAGGCATTCAGAATACACAATGAAAAGATGCCTAACAAATAGTAAGCAAGTGTTTTCATAAGGCGTTTACGTTTAAGGTTATTTTATGATAAGTCTCCAAAAACTAAATGGAGTGTTTTTTCTTTTCTCAAATTGTCGGGCTTCCTTTGGAGACGCAGTTGGGCAATAGTGTTTTTCAGTAATTTCTTTGCTATTCAAGAATCATAGTAACAGCTTCTTTTATAAGCCATAATCAATATTATGGAGCATATCTAGTTCAGGGGAATACTGAGATAGCCTTTCGAGAGTGCCTTGATGACCAAATCGGTGGCATTCTTTGCGCCGAATTTTACCATCAGGTTTTTGCGGTGCCATTCTACGGTATTTTCTGAAATAAAGAGGCATTCGGAAATTTCATGGGTATTCATTCCTTTGGCAATGGCTTTTAGCACATCCAGTTCCCGAATGGTGGGGGCGGAATCAAGCGTGTCGGTCGTATTGCTGACCTTTTCTTTTTCTTTATAGATTTTTTGGAATTGCGGACAATAGTATGTTTTCCCCTTGAGGACAGCCTGTATGGCTTTTTCTATGTATTTTCCTGCCGACGATTTGAATACGACTGCATCGATGTCCGGATTCTTCAGTTTGTTGACAATCCAGATTTCTTCGTGCATGGTACTGACCACAATCTTGGCTGTCGGGGCTTTTTGTTTTATCTGCTGTATAAGCGTAAATCCATCTATGTCTGGCAAATCCAAATCGATGATGTAGAGTTGGAAATCAAATTGCCCCATTAAATTTTTCAGTTGAGAGCCTGTCTGTGCCGTATGTATGCTTGTTATCCCCGGAGTATGGGACAACAAGCTTTTCAACCCTTCCAACACAAGAGGATGATCGTCGATAATGGCTACATTCAGGTTCATTTGTGTGTCGTCTTTTTATTTATTAACAAAAGTACGCAACCCTCTTGAGATTCTCCCCACGGTAACCCGTAGTTTTCTAGGTGAACAGTGGAATAATGATTGTCATCTTCTGAGAATCCAGTGCAATGCTTCCTTTTAAGGCCATCGCACGTTCCTTCATGGTCTGCAATCCGATACCCTTTCCGGAGGTGGAGATGAAGTGTCCGTTGTGGAATATGGTGAGTTCCAGGTTGGGAAGCTTCCATTCCAGCGAGAGATGAATCTCGGTTGGAGAAGCATGTTTGAGCGCATTGCTGGTTGCTTCCTGAATGATGCGGTAGATATTCAGGCTGTAGGTCTCGGGAAGCACCGACCAGTCGCATTCTTCAGGCTGGGTGGTAAAGCTGACCTGGCAAGCGGCTGAGGTCATGCGTTCCGCATAATTTTGCAGCACTTGTTTGAGCGTGGTTTCCTGAAAGGTGGGAGGAAGCAGTTCGTGCGATACCCGCCGGATGTTTTCCCGACTGTTGCGTAGCACTTCCTTCCAGGGCTCATCAAGAGAAACGGCATTCATTTCCAAGGCATACAGGTCGTTGCATACCCCGTCGTGGAGCTCTTTTGCCAGCCGGTTGCGTTCTTCTTCCAGTTCTTTCAGATACGTGCGTGTGGCATTGCGCGCTGTTTCACGTTGTAAGTTCTCAAATTCACTGCGCTGTGTCTCCGCCTCTCTTTTCTGCCGTTCGATACGTAGCCTCTGTTTTTGAATGAAATAGAGCGAGATGAAAGCCATGACTGCCAGCAGGATGAGCAAGGCGGTGATTTTCAGTTGCAGATTCTGCTTTTCTTTCTGTCGCTTTTCTTGTAGCTGTTGGTATTCCAGTTCTTTCTTTTGGGTTTCATATTTCACGGAGAGTTCCTCCAGCTGACGGCTTTTGTCTTGTACGAACAGCGAATCGCCGAGGGTTTTGGCCAGCCCTAATATGTGGTAAGCCTGTCGGTAGTCGGCCAGTTCCTTGTAAACAAGGTGAAGATTGTTGTAGATGTCGTATTCCAGAAACGGATAATTTTCGATACCCGGCAGCTGCAGCATCTTTTGGGCGGTCTGTGCGGCCTGCCTCCATTCTTTCTGGGTTTGTTGTACATAAAAGAGCACCTGATAGTAATTGACGAGAGCCATGGTTGAGCGTACGTTGGAAGCAAGCCGGTTAGTCTGTTGGACGAGCGGCTGAATCTCTTGGGAGGATGCACCCTCCCGAAACAGGGCCAGCAGGTAGTAGGTGCGTGCACTGAGTTCGGTTTCCGGTTGCTGAAGCTGTTGCGAAAGCTCTATGGCTTTAGACAGATAAGTTTTGGCTGCTTTATACTCCTTTTGTGTGATGAAGATTGAAGCGCATACATTGTAAATCTGAGTACGGAAAGCTGTGTCCTGACATTGGTCTGCTTGGGCGACTGCTTCGTGTGCATATTTCAAGGCTTGTTCCGAATCCTTCATATCCAGGTGGATGGTGGCCAGGTTGTTGTAGAGTGTGACAAGGGCCTGCCGGTTCTCTTCCGAGTTTTCAGGCAGGCGGACGGCTAGTTGCAGGGCCTTGTCATACGCCGCTACTGCTTCCGGAATCTTTCCGGAAGAACGCAAGTATGCCCCTTGTGAGGTGTAGCAGGACACCATGCCGCAGGTATCCTTTTCGGTCAAAGCCTGTTGGATGGCCTGGTCGATGGCCCATAAAGCGGAATCAGGCTTTCCCGCTTGGTAAAATGCATCGGCGGTTTCCGTGAGTTTCTCTATATTCGAGGGGGAGGCTGAAAGCAGGAAGCAGGACAAACCAAGCAGGAAGGTAAGCATATAGGTTTTCATAGGCTATGACGGTTAAGGTGGATTCTGCAATGTAAAGAAAAAATTTGGATAATTCTAAGTTTTTTCCTATTTTCCGCAGATAGAAACTTGGACTTAAAACTAAATCGTATGACAAAAGAAGAATTGATGCGAAAAGCAATCGAATTGTCTGTGAAGAATGTAGCAGAAGGAGGAGGTCCTTTCGGGGCTGTGATTGCCCGGAATGGGGAAATTGTGGCCACGGGAGTAAATCGGGTCACTCCGGATTGTGACCCGACGGCCCATGCGGAGGTGAGTGCCATTCGGGCAGCTGCCAAGAACCTGGGGACGTTTGATTTGAGCGGATGTGAAATCTATACTTCGTGTGAGCCTTGTCCCATGTGCCTGGGTGCTATCTATTGGGCGCACCTGGACCGGATGTATTATGGGAACAACAAGCATGATGCGGCAGCCATCGGTTTCGATGATGCCTTTATTTACGAGGAATTGGATTTGAAACCGGCAGAAAGACGCTTGCCTTCAGAGGTATTGCTGCCGGAAGAAGCCATCAAAGCCTTTCAGGCCTGGACGGCCAAAACGGATAAGGTGGAATATTGAAAATGATTCGGCAAGGAGGCGGTAGCGTCTTGTCGTTTTTTAGGTTTCCCTTGGCGGAACCGTACGTTTCTCTTGGTGGAAACTTATGGCTCTGCCAGGGGAAACGTATGTTTTCCGGTGGGGAAACCTAGTAAGGATAAGCGTATTTTCCTGAAAAGTCAGTGGCGTTTTCAGATTAGTCTTACTGAGCGTTATTCTGGAGTACAGTGGTGAATTCCCGTTCAAAATTAGGTGTAAACACGCCTTTTCCCAGGTTTTCCCGGATTTTTTCGAGGGGCCAGAAACGTCCCCCATCCAGTTCTTCACTGGGAGAGATAGGACCGTCGTACACGGTTTTATGGGAAAATACCAGTTCTTTTTCCCGTGCGGATTCGAATACATAATGAGTCAGTAGCTGAGGGGTGAAGTCGGTAATGCCGAGTTCTTCGCGGACTTCCCGCTTCAAGGCCATCTCCACGCTTTCTCCCAAGTCGATATGCCCTCCCACGGAAGTATCCCATTTGCCGGGCTGGATGTCTTTCCAGTCCGGTCGTTTCTGCAGATAGAGTTCTCCTTTGCTGTTGAATACATGCAGGTGGACCACCGGGTGCAAGAGCTTGCTGCCGTTGTGACATTCTCCTCGGGTGGCCGCTCCCATGAGGTTTCCTTCCTCGTCTACGAGGGGAAACATTTCTTCGCTATTATCTTTCATCGGTTGAGGCGTTTAAATTTTAGGGTATCAGTAAGGACGAATCGCCGTAGCTCAGGAAACGGAAATCGTGAGCCAGCGCATAGTCGTAAATCGGTCGCCAGTTTCCTTTTACAAAGGCTGAAACCAGCAACAGCAACGTGCTCTGCGGCTGGTGGAAGTTGGTCACCATTTTTTTGACGATGTGGTATTCGTATCCCGGAGCGATGATAATCTGGGTACTGGTGTGCAGGGCTTCCAGTCCGTGACGGTCCATGTAGTCGAGGATGTGTTGCAGGGCCTCCAGCGTGCTCAGTGCCGGATGGGTTTCGTAGGGTTGCCATTGCTGTACGTGCAGCTCTTCCTGACTGGCGTCGGGATGCTGTGAAAGGGTCACTCCGATGTAGTAAAGACTCTCCAAGGTACGGACGGAAGTGGTGCCCACCGCTACCGCCTCGCCTCCGTGTGCCAGCAGTTTCTCGATGGTACTCCGGTTCACGGAGATGTATTCCGTATGCATTTCGTGTCCTTCAATTTCTTCACTTTTCACAGGTTTGAACGTGCCGGCTCCCACGTGGAGGGTCACTTCCTCCAGGTCGACTCCTTTTTCTTTCAGGGCGTTCAATACGCGCTCGGTGAAGTGCAGGCCGGCGGTCGGGGCCGCTACGGAACCTTTTATCTTGGAATAGACCGTCTGATAAGTCTCCTTGTCGCTTTCCTGTGTCTCTCTGTTCAAGTAGGGAGGAATGGGTAGTTCGCCGAAGAATTCAAGAATGTCGGCAAAGGTCACTTCGGGGTTGTCCCAGGTGAAATCAATCCAGTGGCTGGTGCCGTGGCAGGCGCCGCGGGTAGCCGTCAGGGTCAGGGTTTTGCCTTTGACTGTCATTTCCTTGTGCAGCGGGCCTTCCTTCCATTTCTTCAGGTTGCCAATCATGCAGAGCCAGGCCGCATGCTGGGTTTGCTGGAAGTTGAGGGCATAATCGTTGGGCTCGATGGGCTCCAGGCAGAATATCTCAATCAGGGCACCGGTTTCCTTGCGGAAATGCAGACGGGCCTGAATCACTTTCGTGTTGTTGAAAATCATGAGAGTTCCGGGTTCCAGGTAATCCGGAAGGGAAGTGAAATGGGTTTCACTGATTTGTCCGTGCCGATACACCAGCAGCTTGGACTGGTCGCGGACCGGCAGCGGGAATTTTGCGATGCGGTCATCCGGCAGCGGATAATTGTAATCGCTGATTTTTATATGCTTTGTATCTTCCATGTCGTTTATTTTTTTGCAAAAGTACAATAATTAGCAGAATCCTCCTAGCAGAATATTTTTTTCGTGGACTTCCTCTCATGGCTTCTTGAATAATTTCCATATTCCGATGAAAGTCGTTACATTTGTCAGAGTTATAAAATCAGAGTAAAGATATGAAAATAGGAGATAAAGTACGTTTCCTGAGCGAAGTGGGCGGCGGGATTGTCCGTGGCTTTCAGGGAAAAGATGTGGCATTGGTAGAAGGGGAGGACGGGTTTGAAATCCCCATGCTGATTAAAGAATGTGTGGTGGTTCAGACAGATGACTATAATATTCCGTTGAAATCAACCAAGAAGCCGTCGGCTCCGGAGGTGGAAGAGGAAGAAGAGGTGGAAGAAGAAAAACCGATTACGTATCGGGCTCCGGAAATCCGGGGGAATGATGTGCTGAACGTGTTCCTGGCCTACGTGCCGCAGGATGTGAAGGCCATCTCCTCTACCGCTTTTGATGCCTATCTGGTGAATGACAGCAATTATTTCGTGGATTACCTGTATCTTTCGGCAGAAGGCAACAGCTGGACGTTGCGCAGCCGGGGTACAGTGAAACCGAACATGAAGCAGCATCTGGAAGAATTTGAAAAGAGTGCCTTGAACGGTATGGAGCGTGTGGCGGTCCAGCTTCTGGCTTATAAGGACGACCGTAGCTTCCTGTTTAAGCCGGCGGTGAGCCAGGAATTGCGCATCGACACGGTGAAGTTCTACAAGCTGCATACGTTCCAGCCTTCCGATTTCTTTGAAGAACCGGCATTGATTTATGAGATTGTGAAGGACGATGAGGCGGTAAAGCAGGTCTTTGTATCGGCCGATGACATCAAGAATGCCTTGTTGCAGAAGAGCGTGCAGGACGTACCGGCCAAGGTGCAGAAAAAGCAGCATGTGGTGAAGAACGAGATTGTGGAGGTGGACCTGCACATCCATGAATTGCTGGACGATACCACCGGCATGGGCAATGCGGAAATGCTGAACTATCAGCTGGAGGTGTTCCGCAAGACGCTGGAAGAGTATAAGCAGAAGAAAGGCCAGCGGATTGTGTTTATCCATGGCAAGGGAGACGGCGTGCTGCGCCGGGCCATTCTGGATGAACTGAAGCGGAAGTACAAGACTTACCAATGGCAGGATGCTTCTTTCCGGGAATACGGATTTGGAGCTACGATGGTGACAATACATTAAGAGATATGGGAACCTTGAAAGAATTGCTGTCGGCCGACCGTTTTGCGGCGGAGGCAGGAGTAGAATTGTTGGAAATCAGTCCGGGATATGCCAAGGCACGGATGAAAGTGACCGAAAAACATTTGAATGCCGGAGGGGTTTGCCAGGGAGGTGCGTTGTTCACACTGGCTGACCTGGCTTTCGCCGCGGTGGCAAACAGCCGAGGGAGGCTGACCTTGTCGCTGAATGCGAATATCACATTCTTGCGTGCGGTGAGCCAAGGTTATGTGTATGCGGAGGCTACTGAGACGTATAATCATGCCCGGGTACCTTTCATCGAAGTACACTTGGTGGATGAACAGCAGCAGCTGATTGCCGTACTGACCAGTTCGGGTTATCGGAAAAGTGAGGAACTGGAAGTAGACGAACTGGAATAAAGTGGAAAGAAATTGTCGGGAGTATTCCCGCTCCTGAATGATGGAAAAATCCCCCTTGTTTTCAGGAATTTGAAGCGACCCTAAATAGTGGAATACAAAACTTTGGGGATTACTTCAATTCAGAAGCGAGGGGGATTTTTTTACTCGTTTGTCAGATTTGTGCAAAGGCCTGTGTCAAGTCGGCAATCAAATCATCGATATGTTCGGTGCCTATTGACAAACGGATGGTAGCTTGCGTGATTCCTTGTGCGGCCAGTTCCTCGTCATTGAGCTGGGAGTGAGTGGTGCTGGCCGGATGGATGACCAGCGATTTCACATCGGCTACGTTGGCCAGCAAGGAGAAAATCTTCAGGTGGTCGATGAAGCGGTGGGCTTCGGCGCGTCCTCCTTGAATCTCGAAGGTAAAGATGGAACCGGCTCCTTTCGGGAAATATTTCTGGTAGAGTGTCGGAGAGGTGTGTGACGGCAATGACGGATGGTTGACTTTCGTCACCTTGGGGTGGTGTTGCAGGAAGTCCACTACCTTCAAGGCGTTTTCCACATGGCGTTCCACTCTCAAAGAAAGGGTTTCCAGCCCTTGCAGGAGAAGGAAGGCATTGAACGGACTGAGGGCGGCTCCGGTGTCGCGAAGCAGGATAGCCCGGATGCGGGTCACATAGGCGGCAGCTCCGGCTACATCGGTAAAGCAGAGTCCGTGATAGCATGGGTCAGGGTCGGTCAGTTGAGGGAATTTTCCGGAAGCCTTCCAGTCGAACTTGCCGGAGTCCACGATGATACCTCCCAGCGAGGTGCCGTGCCCGCCGATGAATTTGGTGGCCGAGTGAATTACAATGTCGGCTCCGTGTTCAATGGGGCGCAACAGGTAGGGCGTGGCAAAGGTGTTGTCTATCAAAAGAGGAATCTGATGACGGTGGGCGATTTCCGCAATACGCTCAATATCCACCAATGTACTGTTGGGATTTCCCAGACTCTCGATAAATAATGCTTTGGTGTTCGGCTGGATGGCCCGCTCGAAGTTCTCCGGGTCTTCCGGGTCTACGAAGGTAGTATGTACGCCCCGGGTAGGGAAAGTATGTGCCAGCAAGTTATAGGTGCCTCCATAAATGGTGCAGGCGGATACTATATGGTCACCTTGCCGGGTGATGTTCTCAAACGCATAACTGATGGCGGCGGCTCCTGAGGCGACGGCCAGTGCGGCCACTCCTCCTTCCAGTGCGGCAACCCGCTGTTCCAGTACGTCTTGTGTGGGATTGGTCAGACGACCGTAGATGTTTCCGGCTTCTTCCAGACTGAAACGGGCGGCCGCATGGGCAGAATCATGGAACACATACGAAGTGGTCTGATAAATAGGTACGGCCCGTGCGTCGGTAGTGGGGTCGGGAGTTTCTTGTCCTACGTGTAGTTGCAGTGTTTCGAAGTGTAGCTTAGTCTTTTCCATTGCTGTGAGTTTTTAGAGGTTTTAAATACAATGCAAAAGTAGTTCTGATGGACATATCCTCCAATATGAACGGAAAATATGGAAAATTCATCTATGAAAATATTCTGTAAAAGAAAAAATGATTAGTTTTGCACACATAAAACAAACTTTGTTGGAATAATATTCTGATGACGGAAAAATTAGATAAAGTAGATTTGCAGATTCTCCGCACGTTGCAGGAGAATGCCCGACTGACTACCAAAGAACTGGCGGCTCAGGTCAGTCTGTCGTCCACACCCGTATTCGAGCGATTGAAAAGACTGGAACGGGAAGGATACATCAAGAAATACATTGCTGTGCTCGATGCCGACAAGCTGAATCAGGGGTTTGTGGTGTTCTGTAATGTGAAGCTGCGCCGGATGAACAAGGACATTGCCATGGAGTTTACCCGTATCGTGCAGCAGATACCGGAGGTGACGGAGTGTTACAACATTTCCGGTAGCTACGATTACCTATTGAAAATCCATGCTCCGAACATGAAATACTACCAGGAATTTATCATTAATGTATTGGGTACGGTAGACAGTCTGGGTTCGTTGGAAAGCATGTTTGTGATGGATGAAGTGAAGCACGACTACGGACTTCATATTTAGACCTCTGTACGGTTTACTGCTCTTTTATTCTATAATCGAAGCTCTGAATAGAATATTATTCTGTTTTGACAGGTGTTTTGTGGGTTAAACACTCTCTTTTTTCTAAATATCACCAGAGTGTTGGTGGATAAATCAAATGCTTGTATCTTTGTCGGTATAAATTTACAAATGTACGATGAAAGTAATAGATTTGATAAAGAATAGTAAGGAACCGATATTTTCCTTTGAGATTTTGCCACCTTTGAAAGGAAACAACATACAAAAAGTATATCACGTCATCGACAAGTTGCGGGAGTTCGACCCCAAGTACATTAATATCACGGCCCACCACAGTGAGATTGTGTATCTGCCGCAACCCGACGGCAACCTGAAGAAGACTACGGTCCGGAAACGTCCGGGAACGGTCGCCATAGCGGCAGCCATTCAGAACAAGTACGGCATTCAGGCGGTTCCCCATATCATCTGTAAGGGATTTACCAAGGAAGAAACGGAATACGCCTTGCTCGACCTGAACTTTCTGGGCATTACCAATCTGTTGTTGCTGAGAGGTGACTCCAAACCGTTGGACATTGCGGCCAAGGACTTGTATCTGTACAACGAACACGCCACCGACTTGCAGGAGCAGGTGAACCGTTTTAATCAAGGCATCTCACTGGACGGTTCGAAAATTGAAGGCATTGAAACTCCTTTCTCTTACGGCATGGCCTGCTATCCGGAGAAGCATGAAGAAGCGCCCAACATGGAATCGGACCTGTTCTATCTGAAAGAGAAAGTACGCAATGGAGCTGATTACGTGGTGACTCAGATGTTTTTTGACAATGAAAAATACTATGCTTTTGTAGACCGTTGCCGTCAGGAAGGTATTGAGGTACCTATCATCCCGGGCATCAAGCCGGTAGTCTTCAAGAACCAGTTGAATGTGCTGCCTAAAGTGTTCCGTACGGATATACCCGAAGCCTTTGCTTCAGAGCTCCGTAAATGTGAGAATGACGAGGAAGTGAAAGCTGTAGGAGTGGAATGGTGCAAGGCACAGTGCAAGGACTTGCTGGCACATGGAGTTCCCGGTCTGCATTTCTACACTTTCATGGCTTCCGACAGTGTATATAAGGTAGCCAAGGAGATTTATTAATCTCTTTGGCCTTTAAGAGCAATCCTTCTTAACCGGATGCGCAGATTGGACAATTCTGCGTCAGTATGCGGGGAAGAGGGATTGTGTGGTTTCAATACGAGATGATGGTCTTTCCCGTTGAGTGCATCGGGTAGTACCACATCCTGCCGGTAGACTTTCTGTTCTTCTGCCGGGCGCAACAGGTAGGTGGTTTGGTCTTCAAAGCGGTTGTAAGTGCGGAGCACGACTTGGTTCATACCCTTTTTGAGCGGGAGCACGATTTTTTCCATACGGAACGGAGTCCGATACGGGTTCAGGTGTTTGGCAATCAGTTTTCCATTGACATAGACTTCCATGCCGTTTCCTGCTCCGATTTCAGCCAGGATGTGCTGTGAGCGAGGTGATTCTACCTCTCTCAGGATGTAATAGCTGGAGAATTGGGGGCAATCTAACGTATCGCTCTCTGCTGCGGGTTTCCAAGTTTTACCGGTAAGAGGGGGTTGTTGCAGGTTGGCAACTAACGAATCTTTTGCGTGGAATATCCCGTTGCCCGGTCCACAGATGTAAGTTTTTCCCCATTCCGTATTGGAAAGCGAGGTACCCTTCTGTTCTTTTCCTTTGTTCAAAGTGACGTGATAGGTTTTTCCATCCAGAATCAGATCGATTTTCCGTCCGGCTTCCTGTGGTGTGTAAATGAGTTCCAGCTGTTTGAGGAGCAGTTGTTCAAAATCCCAGCTGTAACCGATGACACTGCGGTAGTTAGTATAATAGTCAAAGCAGGAATAGCTGTATTGCGGAGTGGCATTTTGTGCGGTCAGCATCGTGCTTCTGACTGTATTTCCCGGAAGAGGTTCAATCTTTTTGTCGAACGAGAGTGTCAGCACATGGATTTGTTTGTCTTTGTAGGCTGAGGCGGGTATGGTGAGTACCACCTCGTCACCATATTGCAGATAGGTGGCCATTTTTCCGTCTCCTTTTTGCAGAATATATCCAGGCATGGAGAAGGTGATTTTTCCATCCTTGGGATAAGTACCCGATAGGAAGAGATACAGGTGATTGTCTTTGCGGGTCACTTCTCCCCAGTCGAACTCTTCTTGAAAGGGAGAGGCTTCCGTCTGATATACGGCATAACCGTAATGGGAAAGCCAGTTGCCGACTTGTTCCAGCACTTCTTTCTCAAAGTCGACCACTTCTCCGTTGCCTTTAGGGCCGATGTTGAGCAGGTAGTTTCCTCCTCTGGAAACTACATTAATCAGACTGCGTGTCTTTTCCCGTACTTTGTCTTCCACGTTGCCGCGTGCTTGCCAGGAGCGATATCCCCATGTCTCGTCGAACATGGAAGCGGCGCTTTGCCAGGGAGCATGAAGTGTTTTCTCCGGGTAGTCATTGTCGGCCATCACACAGAAATCGTATTGGTCGTTTCCCAGTCGCCCGCTGACCATGCAGTCGGGTTGGTACCGGTGAACCATTTCGTAAAGTTCTTTGCTCTGTGCGGGCGTATTGGAACCCATGTCGAACCATAGTTCCGAAATGGTTCCGTAGTGGGTAAGTAATTCTTTCAGTTGCTGTTTGGAGTAATTATGGTGACTCTCCGTGATGAAATCTGCATTGTGCGGTGACATGGGCGAAGCATACGGGTAGTGCCAGTCGATGAGTGAAAAGTATAGTCCGAACCGCAGTCCTTGCCGCCGGGCCGCTTCCGACAGTTCTTTGACGAAGTCCCGTTTGCAAGGGGAGGCATCGTAGGAGTTGAACGGGGTAGTGGCGGTTTTGAACAGACAGAATCCGTCGTGATGCTTGCTGGTAAAGATAATGGAATGCATGCCGGCCTTCCTGGCAAGCAGGGCGATAGAATCGGCGTTGAATTCTGTAGGATTGAATTCACGGGCTATATTTTCATATTCTGCTTGTGGAATTTGTGCAAAGGCCCGAATCTGTTCACTGTATCCATCCTGAATTTGTTTCTGGTGCCACACTCCTCCCAGCTGGGAATAGAGTCCGAAGTGAATGAACATGGAATATTTGTCACCGTGCCATTTCTGGAAGGCGGCTGAAGATACCTGACCTTTCGCTCCCAGACCGATTATGCACATTAATAGGAGGATAAATAGCTTTTTCATGGGCTTTTACTTGTATTCTTGAAAGCAAAGATAAGGAGTTCTTTGCTTTTATAGTGCTTTTTTATGTAATTTTGCAGCCGATTTAAAAACCATTAAAAACAAGTTAAATTCAAATGAAAAAATTATTTCTTTTCGTACTTCTTCTGTCTGCCTTCGTGGGAGGAGCCGTGGCGCAGAACATTCAGTTACACTACGACTTGGGACGTGCCTTGTACAAATCACTCGACGAGCGTCCTTGGGTAACCACCACGGTCGAAATGTTCAAGGCCGACAAGTGGGGAAGCACGTATTTCTTTGTCGATATGGATTACACGGATAAAGGAGTGGCTTCTGCTTATTGGGAAATCAGCCGGGAACTGAAATTCTGGAAAGCTCCTTTTTCTGCACACGTGGAATATAACGGTGGTTTGAATTACATTAATAACGCTTTTCTGGGAGGTGCCACTTATTCTTGGAACAACAGTGATTTCTCAAAGACGTTTGGTATTCAGGTGTTGTATAAATATATTCAGAAGAATGTAAAGCCCCATAATTTTCAGTTGACGGGTACCTGGACACTGAACTTCTGGCAGGAAAAGTTCACGTTCAGCGGATTTGCCGATTTCTGGCGGGAGAAGCATACTGATGTGAACGGGAAGAATCATAACTTCATATTCATCAGTGAGCCTCAGTTCTGGATAAACCTGAACAAGTTCAAACATGTGAATGACAATCTGAACCTGAGCGTGGGTTCGGAATGGGAACTGAGTCACAACTTTGCTACGCGTGACGGTTTTTATTTCATCCCGACGCTGGCCATGAAGTGGACTTTCTGATGTTGTTAGAATAGACTTAACGCAATTATACAATGAAAATGCTTGAAAAATTATTTGGTTTTAATCCTCGTGAGACCCGTGTGCGCACGGAAATCCTGGCCGGTATCACCACCTTTCTGACCATGGCCTATATTTTGGCCGTCAATCCGAACATTCTGGCGGCTACGGGGATGGATAAGGGAGCGCTGTTTACTACCACAGTCATCGCTTCTGCTTTTGCTACCCTATTGATGGCGGTATATGCAAAACTACCTTTCGGACTGGCTCCGGGTATGGGTCTGAATGCGTTTTTTGCCTATACGGTGTGTCTGACGCTCGGATATACTTGGCAGTTTGCCCTGACAGCTGTCCTTTTGGAAGGAATTATCTTTATTCTGTTGACGGTGACCAATCTGCGTGAAAAGATTGTGGATGCGCTTCCGCTGACACTTCGGAATGCCATCGGAGCCGGTATCGGTCTGTTCATCGCTTTCATCGGTCTGCAGAATGCCGGTATCATTGTGAATAACGATGCGACCTTGATTTCGTTGGGGGATATTACTTCCGGCTCTGCTTTGCTGGGAATCATCGGTCTGCTGGTAACTTCCATCTTGCTGGTGAAGAAGGTGCGTGGCGCCCTGCTGATTGGTATTTTGCTGACTACTGTCATCGGCATTCCGATGGGGCTGACCCATTTGGACGGCGTGTTCAGTACGCCTCCTTCTATTGCACCGATTTTCTGCCAGTTCCAGTGGGAGCATATCTTCACCAAGGAAATGGTTATCGTAGTCTTTACCTTTCTGTTTGTGGACATGTTTGATACCATTGGTACGCTGGTCGGAGTGACTACCAAGGCGGGGATGGTGACGAAAGACGGAAAGATTCCGCATTTGAAACAGGCTTTTCTGGTGGATGCGGTTGGTACAACTGCCGGTGCCGTATTGGGAACCAGTACCATTACCACTTTTGTAGAAAGTGCTTCCGGAGTGGGAGAAGGGGGACGCAGCGGTCTGACAGCTTTCGTGACTGCCATTTGTTTCTTGTTGTCCTTGTTCTTGGCTCCTTTCTTCCTGGCCGTTCCGGGAGCTGCCACCGCTCCGGTACTGATTCTGGTAGGACTGATGATGATGTCTTCCGTCAAGAAAGTGGACTTCCTGGATTATTCCGAAGCGATTCCGGCATTCATCTGTATCATTTTCATGCCGTTGGCTTATAGTATTTCCGATGGTATTGTATTGGGAATGATCAGTTATGTGCTGATTAACTTATTGTGCGGGCATACCAAGAAACTGACACCGGCTATGTACATCTTGTCGGTTATCTTTGTCTTTAAGTTTTTCTTGTAGTTTGAGTCCGTTTCGAGTATATGGCGGAAATACTGGTGTAATGGGAATCGGTATTTCCGCTTTTTTTATGCATAAAATGTGGTCAAATGTTTCCGATTAATGGGATTTTTTTACCTTTGTTGAATGTGAAATTGTTTTTATGTTCAAACTTTTAAAATCTAAGACATGAATGATTCTTTTTTAGAAACACGACAAGTCACCAAACGTTATGCCAACCATACGGCACTGGATGGAGTGAGCATTCAGGTGCCTAAGGGGCAGGTTTTTGGTCTACTGGGACCCAATGGGGCTGGAAAGACCACTTTGATTCGTATTATCAACCGTATTACGGCTCCCGATGCAGGAGAAGTCTGGTTCGACGGCCGCCTTTCCCAACCACAGGATATCTATTCCATCGGTTATCTTCCGGAAGAACGCGGACTTTACAAAAAAATGAAGGTGGGTGAGCAGGCTGTTTATCTGGCCCAACTGAAAGGCTTGAGCCGTCAGGAGGCAAAGAAGCGCCTGACCGACTGGTTCGAGCGGTTTGACATTATGCCTTGGTGGAACAAGAAGCTGGAAGAACTGTCCAAAGGTATGCAGCAGAAAGTGCAGTTTGTCATTACGGTACTCCACCGTCCTCCTTTGTTGATTTTCGATGAACCGTTTTCCGGTTTCGACCCGGTAAATGCGGAACTGCTGAAACGCGAAATTCTGAAGCTGAAAGAAGAAGGGCATACCATTATCTTCTCTACGCACAACATGGCGTCCGTAGAAGAGATTTGTGACCATATTGCTTTGATCAATCATTCCAAGGTGGTACTGCAGGGAGCGGTGAAGGATATTCGTTCTCAGTATAAGAGCAATCTGTATGAATTGACCGTGCAGTCGGCCCAGCCATTGCCGGAATCGGATGCCTTCGAAGTGGTCGGTCGTCAAGTGCTCGATGCGCAGACGGTCAGCTATAAATTGCGTAAGCTGACTTCCATTTCCAATTCGGAAATGCTGTCACAGATTGGGGCCCAGGCCGAAATCACCCAGTTCTCGGAATGTATTCCTTCCATGAATGATATCTTCATCCGTACAGTAGAAGGAAAAGTCTAACTAAAATCTGCTTTTGCTATGAACAAGACTTGGATTATAATTCAGCGTGAATTTATAAATCGGGTAAGCAAGAAATCATTTATTCTGCTTACCATTCTGATGCCGTTTGTGTTTGCGGCACTTATTTTTGTTCCCTTGTGGTTGTCTACCGTCAAGGGAGGCGACCAGAAACAGGTGGCCGTCATTGATGAAACGATGAAATACCTGCCTCAGTTCAAGGACGATGAATCGTATCACTTTGTAGGAGTACCTCAGATGGAGGCTTCTTTCCGGACAGATTCCAGTACGTTCGACGCCGTGGTGGAAATCAAGGCCGATTTGGCCGTCCATCCGGAAGCCGTGGCCATTTATTCACGGAAGGAAGTGCCGAACAGCCTTTCGCGGTTGGTGAGCGAGACACTCGATGAACAGGTACGTCAGGACAAACTGCTTCGTTATGACATTCCTCAGTTACCTTCCATTATGCAGGATATGAACCGTAAGCTGAATATCCGTACGGTGAAATGGGGTGACGATGGTACGGAAAGCGAGTCGAATGCAGGAGCCGCCATGGCAGCCGGCATGATTTTGACATTCCTTATTTACATGTTCGTGATGTCTTACGGAGGTATGGTGATGCAAAGCGTAATGGAAGAAAAAACCAACCGCATTGTAGAAGTCATCGTGTCTTCTGTCCGTCCTTTCCAGTTGATGATTGGGAAGATTGTGGGTATCGGACTGGTAGGTGTGGCTCAGTTGGCTATTTGGATTCTGCTGATTGTGGTGTTGTTGGCCATTGCGGGTAGTTTATCCGGCAGTTCTCCGGAGTTGATGGGAGAGGCTTCCGGGTTACTGGCTACACTTCACGGATTGAATTTAGCCAAAATGGGAGGCTTCTTTGTCTTGAACTTCATCGGAGGTTATCTGGTGTATGCATCTATCTTTGCCGCCATTGGTGCAGCTATCAATGGGCAGGAAGATTCCCAGCAATTTATGACTCCAATCGTTCTGTTGCTGATTTTTGCGCTGTATGCGGGTATCTACAGCTCCGACAATCCTGACGGACCGCTAGCTATCTGGTGTTCCATGATTCCATTTACCTCACCCATTGTCATGATGGTGCGTCTGCCTTTCGATGTACCGGTATGGGAAACCGTACTGTCGGTGGTGATTCTGTATGCCGCCGCTTTCGGCATGATTTGGATAGCGGGAAAGATTTACCGAGTAGGTATTCTGATGTACGGAAAGAAACCTTCTTTCAAGGAAATGATTCGTTGGATTACGTATAAGTAAAAATAGATTAGAACAGATAATGTCAGGTGTGAATGAAAATTGAAATCATTTACACCTGATTTTTTTAATGTATATGACCTAAATGAAATGAATTGGTGGCTATGTGTCTGAATTACAGGTGATATATAAGAGACAGTTGAGGAGTGACCATAAAAATACCCAACTTGGAGCGTTGTTCAAATATCTTGCTGGGAGTTTCGATTTTTGGGTCGAGGTGTTTGAAAATATAATATTCTGCCGATATGGAGATTTTCACGCCAAAATGTGTAGGGAATTTGTATTCCACACCTATATTGGCATTCATGCCAAGCCCAGATTGTGGAACTGAGTAATTTTGAGTTTTGTTTATTGTACCTTTGCTTAAATAATGCGCATATCCAATTCCTAAATCGAGGTTGCTGATCATTCCCTTTAATAGTTTCGCTTCATTAATAGAAGAAAATTGTGGAGCCAGATAGAAGATTTGGACATTTTCATGAAGAGATGAATTTTGTGCGTTTTCTGGAAATGAGAGTCCATGCATATAGTGTTTAAAGGCAAATCCGTAACCTATATATTTGTGGTATTTTAAAAGGTCTATGCCATATTGAAAACCACGACTGCTTTCTTTGGGATTGCTGTACCAGAGGGATTCTCCTGTCCCTTCCAGGTTGGCAGAAGCTATGCCCAAATTTAAACGAATAGAAATGTCTTTTTGAGGAATTTGATTATGCCCATCTATGTTCTGTGCCTGCATGGATAGACACGATAAAATGCATATTAACACGGTGATTGTTCTCATGATAATAGAAGGTTGTAAGTTTTCTTTACAAATGTATAAAAAAATAACACTCTATTCTTTAAAATCGATATTTAACTTATCAATCTTTTTATCAGGGACACGTTAGAATATTAAAGGAGAATCTAAATATAAAAAATGAGTCCCGAACTTTTACGCTTGGGACTCATTCTTATGGGGATACTTTTGTTAATCTTCTACACTTTCCAGCAGCAGTTCCATTACCTGGCAGGCCGATTTGGCTACGGAAGTACCCGGGCCAAAGATGGCCATCACACCGGCTTTATACAGGAAGTCATAATCCTGTGCCGGGATGACACCTCCGGCAAAGACCAGAATATCTTCACGTCCCAGACGCTTCAATTCGGCAATGATTTGCGGAATCAAGGTTTTGTGTCCGGCAGCCAGTGACGATACGCCCACTGCATGCACGTCGTTTTCCACGGCTTCGCGGGCTGCTTCTTCCGGAGTCTGGAACAACGGTCCCATATCCACGTCGAAACCACAGTCGGCAAATCCGGTAGCCACTACTTTTGCACCACGGTCGTGTCCGTCCTGTCCCATCTTGGCAATCATGACACGCGGACGGCGGCCTTCTTTCTTCGCAAATTCTTCGGTCAGTTCGCAAGCCCGTGCGAAATCTGCATCCTTTTTACTTTCTGATGAATACACTCCTGATATGGTTCTGATAATTGCTTTATAACGTCCTACAACTTTCTCGCAGGCATCGGATATTTCTCCCAGTGTGGCACGTACGCGGGCGGCTTCTACAGCCAGCTCCAGCAGGTTGCCCTTGCCAGTGCGTACACATTCGGTGAGGGCCTCCAGTGCCTTGTCCACCTCAGCTTGGTTACGGCCTTCCTTCAGGCGGCGCAGGTTTTCAATCTGTTCCTGACGTACGGCGGTGTTGTCCACTTCCAGAATGTCAATCGGGTCTTCCTTTTCCAGACGGTATTTGTTGGTTCCCACGATGGTCTGTTCACCGGAGTCGATACGAGCCTGCGTGCGGGCAGCCGCTTCTTCGATACGCATCTTCGGAATACCGGTTTCGATGGCTTTGGCCATACCACCCAGCTTCTCGATTTCCTGAATGTGTTCCCATGCCTTGTGAGCCAGCTCGTTGGTCAGGGCTTCCACGTAGTAAGAACCTCCCCACGGGTCTACGTTCTTGCAAATCTGCGTTTCTTCCTGAATGTAAATCTGCGTGTTTCGGGCGATACGGGCCGAGAAGTCCGTCGGCAAGGCGATGGCTTCATCCAGCGCGTTGGTATGCAGTGACTGCGTGTGTCCCAGTGCGGCAGCCATGGCTTCGATACAGGTACGTCCCACATTGTTGAACGGGTCCTGTTCGGTCAGTGACCATCCGGAAGTCTGAGAGTGTGTACGCAGAGCCAGTGATTTCGGGTTCTTCGGGTGGAACTGTTTTACAATCTTGGCCCACAGCATACGGGCGGCACGCATCTTGGCAATTTCCATGAAATGGTTCATGCCGATAGCCCAAAAGAACGACAGACGGGGAGCGAAGGCATCGATGTCGATACCGGCAGCCACTCCCGCGCGAAGGTATTCCAAACCGTCGGCCAGGGTATAAGCCAACTCAATGTCGGCAGTGGCACCTGCTTCCTGCATGTGGTATCCCGAGATAGAGATAGAGTTGAATTTCGGCATCTTCTGGGAAGTGTATTCAAAGATGTCGGAAATAATCTTCATGGAGAAGGCAGGCGGATAAATATAAGTGTTGCGCACCATGAATTCCTTCAGAATATCGTTCTGGATGGTTCCGGCCATTTCTTCCAGTTTGGCCCCCTGCTCCAGTCCTGCATTGATGTAGAACGCCATGATGGGAAGTACCGCCCCGTTCATGGTCATGGATACAGACATCTTGTTCAATGGAATACCATCGAAAAGCACCTTCATGTTTTCCAGCGAGCAGATAGATACACCCGCCTTACCCACATCGCCCACTACACGCGGATGGTCCGGGTCATAGCCGCGGTGAGTCGGAAGGTCGAAGGCCACAGACAGACCTTTCTGTCCGGAAGCCAGGTTACGACGGTAAAAGGCGTTGGATTCTTCTGCGGTAGAGAATCCGGCATACTGACGGATGGTCCACGGACGGAAGGTGTACATCATGGAGTACGGGCCACGAAGATAAGGAGGAATACCTGCCGCATAGTTCAGGTGTTCCATGCCCTCCAGGTCTTCCTTGGTATATACAGGCTTCACCTGAATCTGTTCAGGTGTTTTCCAGTTGGCAGTGATGCCATTCTCTTTTTGCCATTCCATGCCGTTCTGCGGATGGAAGCCGGCAAATATATCGATTTGTGTAAAATTCTGTCTCATAGTGTGCAATTCAAGATAAGAGTTTGCGGTTGTATTCGCGTAAAGTTTCCAGCACGTTGCAGCGTACATGGATGAAGTTCTCAATGCCGGCAGCTTTCAGTTCTTCCATGCAGGCCGGGGCACCTGCCACGATAAACATGGCACGTCCGTTGAGGGCCTTGAAGGCCGGAATGGCATATTCGGCATATTCATCGTCACTGGAGCAGAGCACCACGATGTCGGCTTGCGCCTTCATGGCTGCTTCGATGCCTTCTTCCACGCTGGCAAATCCCAGGTTGTCGATGACCTGATACCCCGCACAAGCCAGGAAGTTGCAGGAGAACTGGGCACGGGCCTGACGCATGGCCAGGTTGCCGATGGTTAGCATGAATGCCTTCGGACGTTTGCCGGAGTTCTCAGTCTCCAGGCGGAGAGCCTCAAATTCGCTGGCCGCACGTGCCGTCTGCAATTTAACCAAGGCCGTTTCCTCTTCTTCATGACCGCCACATCCGCATTTTGTACATCCGTCCAGCGGGCGCTTGTCGCCAGCCAGTTCGTTGAAGTTCGGATACTGGTTGGTACCCAACAGAATTTCTTTCCGTTTAGATACCGCTTCGTGACGAGCTTTGTTGCTCTGGTTCACAGCCTCCTGTATGCTGCCCGCTTTGACCGCTTGCAGCATGCCTCCCGCTTCTTCCACGGCTAGGAAAAGTTTCCAAGCCTCTTTCGCGATGGAGACAGTCAGGTTTTCAATATAATAAGAACCGGCAGCCGGGTCGACGATGCGGTTCAGATGAGATTCTTCTTTCAGCAGCAGTTGCTGGTTGCGGGCGATACGTTCAGAGAAATCGTTCGGCGTTTCGTAAGTCTTGTCAAACGGCGAAACGGTGATGGAATTCACACCGGCAATGGCCGCACTCATGGCTTCGGTCTGCGTACGGAGCAGGTTGACGTGTGCATCAAACAGAGTGAGGTTGAAGTTGGACGTTTCGGCATGTGCCACCATCTTGCAGGCACAGTAGCAAGTACCGTCGGCCCCTGTATTTTTGCAGTCCGTGCGCGGACATTTCGGCTGATATTGTTTTACGATGTCGGCCCACAGCATACGTGCCGCACGGAATTTGGCAATTTCCATGAAATAGTTGGAGCTGATACCGAAATTGAACTTGATTTTCTTGGCAGCCAGTGCGGCAGGAACGCCGGCTTCCACCAGCTGGTTGAGGTATTCATTTCCCCAAGCCAGTGCATATCCCAGTTCCTGGTAAATGTAGGCTCCGGCATTGTTCAGCTGTACCGAGTTGACGGCGATGCAACGGAAATGCGGATATCCGGCCAGTGTTTCCACCAGTTCCTTTCCGGTGGCGATGACCGCACTTACATCTTTTCCTTTCTGCATCATTTTGCTGATGGGGTCGAAATTCAGCGAACCTTTCAGCTTTTCGGGTGCATAACCTTTTTTCTGGAAGTAAGCTACCAGCAGCTGCGCCAGTTGCAGGGTGTGGCGTTGGCAGGTAGAGAAATTCAATTCGATGCATTCGCAACAGATATCTTTCAGCAACGTGTCAAGGTACTCCGCATTGAGTTCTTTGGCTTTAATTTGAAATCCGAGTGAATCGACTCCTTTGTTTAAGATGTCAAGGGCTTTCGCATTGGCTTCGGAGGCATTTTCCACTACAATGTCCTGGCGGATGAACCATGTATTGTCGTCTTTCTTGATACCTCTTATGTAAGGATACTGTCCGGGAAGTCCTTCTGTGGTTTTCAGTCCTTCCAAATCTTCTTGACGGTAGAACGGTTTCACCTTGAAGCCTTCGTTGGTTTTCCACACCAACTTTTTCTCAAAATCGGCTCCTTTCAGGTCGACCATGATTTTGTCCATCCATTCTTGGGTAGACACAGGCGGAAAATCTGAAAAGAGTTTTTCTTTACTATCTGCCATAGTGAATTAGTGTTTTTGGTTGATATTCAGATTTAAAATTATTGTGTAGGTTGGTTACCTGCATGGGCAAATATACAAATTTTCCGGTCTTTTATCCTACATCCTTTCTTTTTTTACAGCGATAGGAAGCTAAAAACATAAAACTGGTATTAGATGCATTCAAAAGGATAAAGTGTATGTTGTAAACCCTTTGGGAGGGCTCATGATGAAAAAAGAAAGAAAAGTTTGCCCTATTCTTTTTAATTGGTTACATTTGCCCTCCGAATAAAAAAATTTAATATCTATGAATTGGCTACAAGATTTATTGACGAATCCCAACTCAATAGCGCATATCGTAGCACTCTATGCTTTTGTAATTGCGGCGGGGGTATTGTTGGGAAAAATTAAATTCTTCGGCATTTCGCTCGGAGTTACATTCGTCTTGTTTGTCGGAATCTTGGCAGGGCATTTCGGTTTTACCGGAAATCCGGCCATTCTTTCTTTCTTACAAGACTTCGGACTGATTCTCTTCGTCTTCTGTATAGGACTTCAGGTCGGCCCTTCTTTCTTTTCCTCGTTCAAGCGAGGAGGCATTACGCTCAACCTGCTGGCGGTGGGAATCGTGTTCCTGAACATTGCGGTGGCATTGATTCTCTATTTCGCTTTGCAAGGGAGGATAGACATCCCGATGATGGTGGGTATCCTTTGTGGAGCGGTGACCAATACACCGGGACTTGGTGCGGCCAACGAAGCTTTGCAGCAGCTGCATTATCAAGGTCCTGAGATTGCCATGGGATATGCCTGTGCTTATCCGCTGGGAGTGATGGGTATCATTCTTTCCATGATCATTATCCGTTATATCTGCCGGGTAGACGTGAAGCAGGACAGTGAGGAAATCCAGAAAGAAGAGGAGGCAAATCCCCACATGAAGCCTTACACCATCTCCTTGAAGGTGCAGAACGAGGCTTTGAGCGGCAAGACATTGTCGCAGGTACAGAACTTCCTGGCGCGCGACTTTGTGTGTACACGCATCATCCAAGACGGACACATGATTACGCCGAATGCCAATACGGTGCTTCGTTTGGGCGACCGCATGTTTTTGGTATGTGCCGAAGATGATTCAGAAGCTATCATGGCTTTCATCGGTCCGAAAATTGAACAGGATTGGGATGCCACCAATCAGCAGGACAAACCGATGGTTTCCCGTCGTATATTGGTGACACAGCCGAACATCAACGGAAAAACCTTGGGAGAACTTCACTTCAGCAGCATGTATGGGGTGAACGTGACTCGTGTCAACCGTTCGGGTATGGACTTGTTTGCAGCCCGTCAGTTGCGTTTGCAGGTGGGCGACCGTGTGATGGTGGTGGGTCCGCAGGATGCCATTGAGCGGGTGGCTAACTTGCTGGGTAACCAGTTGCGCCGTTTGGACCATCCGAACATCGTGACCATCTTTGTGGGTATCCTCTGTGGTATTCTGTTCGGTAGTCTGCCGATTGCCATTCCGGGCATGCCGACTCCGGTGAAACTGGGTCTGGCCGGTGGTCCGCTGATTATTTCTATCCTGATTGGCCGTTTTGGCCACAAGGTGAAACTGGTCACCTATACGACGATGAGTGCCAACCTGATGCTGCGTGAGGTGGGATTGGTGCTCTTCCTGGCCAGTGTAGGAATCAAAGCAGGTGAGAATTTCGTGCAGATGGTAGTGGAAGGCGATGGCGTGCTTTATGTAGGAATTGGTTTCTTGATTACGTTCATTCCATTGCTCATTACAGGTATTGTAGCCCGCTGGCATCACCGGGTGAACTACTTCACGTTGATGGGGCTGATTGCCGGTAGTAATACCGACCCTCCTGCCTTGGCTTACGCCAACCAGATAGCAGGAAACGACGCACCGGCTGTAGGTTATTCTACGGTATATCCGTTGACCATGTTCTTGCGTATTCTGACCGCACAGTTGCTTGTCTTGCTGATGGCAGGATAAGTTTTGTGGATATGAAATAAGAGGAGCGTCCTGAATCTGAAAAGGTTCAGGACGTTTTTTTGTAAACGCCAGTACATAAAGAGTCATTTCACGTTTCATTTTCTATGTTTCTCTATCGGAAAACATACGTTTCCTGAGGCAGAGCCGTACGTTTCACATAAAGAAAACATACGTTTCTGTATGGGGAAACCTAAAAGATGGGAAAGGATTTGGAGAATCTTGTCGAAATATTTTCATGTTATTCAAGATTTTCTTGGTATCTTGCAAAGGATATGAAGTTAAATCTTTGTGCGGATAGTGATGAAGAGACAGAAACTGCATGGATTTTTGGTTATAGGAATCGTTTGGGCATGCGTTGGGTGGTTGCTGCCAATGCGTACATACGCGGTGTCACATGGCGAATTTGCTGCATGGACGGGCGTACGGGTGGATTGGCAGATGAACCGGTATTGGAAGTTCAGAGGCACTTTTCAGACAAGAACCCAGCAGGGATTGAAAGAAATGGAACGGGAACGGCTGAATGTGGGGGTGAACTGTCGGGTGCTTCCGCTGATGCAGCTGAAAGGCTATTACGAATTGCAGTACCGTGACCGTGGGAAGGCGGGATGGAAAATCGGCCATCGCTACCAGGCGGGTTTTGTGGTGTCCGGTCCTGTGGGAGACTTCAAGCTTGGCTGGAGGGAACTTTTCCAGCATACGTTTATCGGAGGAGGAAAGGAGGCACAGCTTCGTTCGCGGTTGCAGGCTGTATATGAACCGACAGGCTGGCTTCTGCATCCTTATTTCTCGGTAGAGTCGTTTCAGCCGGTAGGTGGAGGGGCTTTCTTTTCGCTGCCGCGTGTCCGCTATCGTCCGGGAGTGCGTTGGGGGCTGTCACGGAAAACGGCCTTGGATGTATATTACTGCCGGCAGTATGATGTGAAGCGGTGTCTGAATGTGATGGGAATTAATCTGGAAATAAAATTATAAAAGAATTATAGACATGAATTTTTTGGAACTGGTAAAACAACGTCATTCCGTGCGGAGTTATGAACCCCGTGCGATAGAGAAAGAAAAACTGGATTATGTGATGGAATGTGTGCGGATGGCTCCTTCGGCCGTGAATTTTCAGCCGTGGAAGTTTGCGGTGGTGACCGATGAGCCTCGGTTGTCGCAGCTGAAAAAGGCTTATCCGAGAGAATGGATTTCCAATGTGCCTTGCCTCATTGTGGCGTGTGTCAATCATGAGGAATCATGGCATCGCAAGTCGGACGGGAAAGACCATGCCGACATTGACGTGGCCATTGCTGTGGAGCACCTTTGCCTGGCCGCCACAGAGCAGGGACTGGGCACCTGCTGGGTATGCAATTTTGACGTACCTCTTTGTCGGGAAGTGCTTCAGTTGCCCGTCCATATAGAGCCTGCGGTACTGATTCCGGTGGGCTATTCTGCCGAACAGGAAATGTCAACTAAAAAACGCAAATCGCTGGATGAGATTTTATTTTGATAGTGATAGGGCGGATTCGTAAACAAATTATCAAATGTTTAACGAGTTTTAGCTACAATATTTGCTTGAAATTTCTATTTTTGGGACGCTCTTCGGAACTTAGTTTTCTGAAGAGCGCCTTTTTATATACATTCAAATTAGTTGAAAAATGGAAAACTTTGAACTGGGATTATTGCTGATGGTGGTTGGAATGGTCACTGTCTTCGTAATTCTGCTCATCGTTATTTGGTTAAGCCAACTTCTGATTTCCGTTGTCAATAAAGTAGCTCCAGAGGAAGCTCCGAAAAAGAAAAACACTTCATCGGGAGCATCTACTGATGCAGGTGCAATGGATGCTATCAAGGCAGCTGTCGACATTTTGACAGCCGGAAAAGGCCAGGTAATAAAAGTAGAAAAGTTGCAGTAGTCCGTTAGAAAAACACGCATGTAGAATCATGGAACAGAAAGAAGTCAAATTTAGTTTGGTTTTCCGCGATATGTGGCAGAGTGCCGGAAAATACGTACCGCGTGTAGACCAGTTGGTAAAGGTAGCCCCAGCCATTATTGAAATGGGGTGTTTTGCCCGTGTAGAGACAAACGGGGGAGGTTTTGAACAAGTTAACCTGTTGTTCGGGGAGAATCCGAACAAGGCTGTCCGCGAGTGGACGAAGCCTTTTCACGAAGCCGGTATTCAGACGCACATGCTCGACCGTGCGCTGAACGGTTTGCGAATGAGTCCGGTGCCTGCCGATGTACGAAAATTGTTCTATAAAGTCAAGAAAGCACAAGGAACAGACATAACCCGTACGTTCTGCGGATTGAACGATGTGCGCAACATTATCCCTTCTATCGGCTATGCACACGATGCCGGCATGATTTCACAGTGCTGTCTTTGCATCACGTATTCTCCGATTCATACCGTAGAATATTACCTGGATATGGCCAAGAAATTGATTGATGCAGGCTGCGATGAAATCTGTATCAAGGATATGGCTGGTATCGGTCGTCCGGTGTTCCTGGGTAAATTGGTGGCCGGCATCAAGAAAATCAAGGATATTACGATTCAGTATCACTCACATGCGGGACCTGGTTTCAACATGGCTTCTATCCTGGAAGTCTGCAAGGCCGGTTGCGATTACGTGGACGTAGGTATGGATCCGCTGTCTTGGGGTACCGGACATGCAGATGTCATCAGTGTGCAGGCCATGCTGAAGGATGCGGGCTTCAAGGTGCCTGAAATCAACATGCAGGCTTATATGAAGGTTCGTTCACTGATTCAGGAATTCATGGACGACTTTTTGGGCTTGTACATTAGTCCGAGAAACCGCTTGATGAACTCTCTGCTCATCGGACCGGGACTGCCGGGCGGTATGATGGGAAGTTTGATGGCCGACCTGGATACCAACTTGGAATCTATCAACAAATACAAAGCAAAACGGAACCTGCCGTTCATGACACAGGATGAACTGCTGATTAAGCTGTTCGATGAAGTGGCTTACGTATGGCCGCGTGTCGGTTATCCGTGTCTGGTCACTCCGTTCAGCCAGTATGTGAAGAACCTGGCCATGATGAACGTTATTCAGATGGAAAAAGGCAAGGAACGCTGGGGCATGATTGCCGATGATATCTGGGACATGATTTTGGGTAAGGCCGGACAGCTTCCGGGCAAACTGGCTCCTGAAATCGTGGAAAAGGCAGAACGCGAAGGCCGTAAGTTCTTTACAGGTAACCCGCAGGACAACTATCCGGACCAGCTGGAGAAATATCGCCAGATGATGTGGGAAAAGAAATGGGATACCGGACAGGACGACGAGGAACTCTTCGAATATGCCATGCATCCGGCTCAGTATGAAGCCTACAAGAGTGGAAAGGCTAAGGCTGACTTCCTGGAAGACGTGAAGAAACGTCGTGAAGCCAAGGAAGAAGTCCACATGGCCAACGACCAGACCAAGGTATTGACGGTAGACGTCAACGGTCAGGCTTATCGGGTAACGGTAGCCTTTGGTGATGTCAATCCGGCTAAACTGGCAGGTCAGGCAGGTGCAGAAGCCGCTCCGGCAGCTCAAGTTCCTGCAGGTGAAGGAAAAGAAGTTCTTTCTCCGCTGGAAGGTAAGTTCTTCCTGACAAAGGGTGCGCAGGAAACGCCGGTGAAAGTGGGTGACAAGGTAAATAAAGGTGACGTGATTTGCTACGTGGAGGCAATGAAGACTTACAATGCCATCCGTGCAGAATTCAGTGGAACGGTGACCGCCATTTGTGTAAATTCCGGTGATTCCGTATCAGAAGATGACGTATTAATGAAGATTTTGTGATGGAAGAGATATTAGAAAGATTATATGATATGACCGCTTTCAGCAACATTGCTGCTGACCCGCGGTTTCTCATCATGTATGCCATCGCTTTCGTCCTGCTCTATCTGGGTATCAAGAAACAGTATGAACCGCTGTTGCTGGTGCCCATCGCTTTCGGTGTGTTGCTGGCCAACTTTCCGGGAGGCGACATGGGGGTTGTGCAGGCCGATGAGAACGGAATGGTCATGGTGAACGGTGTGATGAAGAACATCTGGGAAATGCCGCTGCATGAGATTGCGCACGACCTGGGACTGATGAACTTCATTTATTATATGTTGATTAAGACGGGATTCCTGCCCCCGATTATTTTCATGGGTGTAGGTGCGCTGACCGACTTTGGTCCGATGTTGCGTAATCTTCGTCTTTCTATTTTCGGCGCAGCTGCCCAGCTGGGTATTTTTGCCGTACTGCTGGTTTCTATCCTGATGGGCTTCACTCCGAAGGAAGCTGCCTCTTTGGGTATCATTGGAGGTGCCGACGGTCCGACAGCTATCTTTACGACCATTAAGCTGGCTCCTCATTTGCTGGGCCCGATTGCCATTGCGGCTTATTCTTATATGGCCTTGGTACCGGTCATCGTACCGTTGGTGGTACGTATCTGGTGTACGAAGAAGGAGCTGTCCATCAATATGAAGGAACAGGAGAAGAAATATCCTTCCAAGACGGAAATCAAGAACCTGCGGGTGCTGAAAATCATTTTCCCGATTGCATGTACCACGATTGTGGCCTTGTTTGTGCCGAGTGCAGTGCCTTTGATTGGTATGCTGATGTTCGGTAACCTGGTGAAGGAAATCGGTAGCAACACTTCCCGTTTGTTCGATGCCGCTTCCAACAGCATCATGAATGCGGCTACCATTTTCCTGGGTATTTCCGTAGGAGCAACCATGACAACCGATGCCTTCCTGAACTGGACAACCATCGGTATCGTGATTGGTGGTTTCCTGGCTTTCGCTTTGTCTATCTCGGGTGGTATCTTGTTTGTGAAGGTGGTCAACCTCTTCACCAAGAAGAAGATCAATCCGCTGATTGGAGCTACTGGATTGAGTGCCGTGCCGATGGCCAGCCGTGTAGCCAATGAAATCGCCTTGAAATACGATCCGAAGAACCATGTGCTGCAATATTGCATGGCAAGTAATATTTCCGGTGTAATCGGTTCAGCTGTAGCAGCAGGTGTACTGATTTCATTCCTGGGATAATAAGGAAGTTTATAAAGTGTGGCAGGATTGCAAAGATGCAAACCGTATGTAATGATACGGCAAGTCTTTGCAATCCTGTTTTTTATGGCGAAATGTCAGGATTATTTTTCTGTAAAATCTTTCAGGAAAGCAAACTATTTTTCATTTTTGCATTCGAATCATTGAATGACTTTAATCTTGTTATATGAAACTGAATCTCTTTCAGCTGTATTTGTGTCTTCTGCTTTTGTTGATGGTTTCTTGTCGTAAGGAAACAGCGGTTTCTTCGTTTGCCGATGTGACGAAAAGTGTTTCATTGAAGTCCTTGATAGGAGATGAAGCTACAATTTCGTTTACCAGTACCGGTAGCTGGACGGCAACGACAGATGTCGTGTGGTTGAATTTATCCCCTTTGTCAGGTGATGCAGGCAAAGGATTGGTCAAGGCGGTCGTTACTTCAGAAAATAACTCGAAGGAAGAACGGAAAGCGAAGATTGAATTGAAGTCAGGAACAGAAGTCTGTGAGATTACCGTATTCCAGGAAGCTGGAGATTATGTTCTGCCGGAGCATACGGAGTATGTGGTAGGAGTGGAAGGTGGAGAGGTAAGGATTCAATATGAATCGAATGTGTCATCCGGAGAGCTGAAAATCTACACCTCTTCAGAAAGTGGGACTTGGATGGAACAAAGGGAGTTGGCTCGTGCGGAGGAAAAGACGGGGGTGTTCTTGCATGTATTCCCTAACAAGGGAGGAATGTCGCGTGTGGCGTATCTTCTTTTTGTGCGGGAGACGGAAGGGCAGCAGAAAAAATTGGCTACGGTGAAGATATCCCAAATGGGTGGACAAGTATTGGAGTCTGTTGATTTTTCAGAGGATGGCAAGATAGATACCCTGCAGTGGCATTCGGCAGGACAGGGGATTCCTGTAATATTGATGGGAGATGGCTTTGTGGATCAGGAAATTGCAGATGGAACGTATAGTACGGTCATGAAAAAGGCTATGTCGAATTTGTTTTCGGAAGAGCCGTTGAAATCACTGCGAAATTATTTTGACGTGTTTATGATTCGGGCTGTTTCAGAGAATAATGATTTTGGTGCAGGCTATCACACGGCATTCAGTTGCAAACTGGTGGGAGGTAACACTTCTCTCATTACAGGTGACGATGTATCTGTGCAGGTGTATGTAAAAAAGGTTTTAAAGGATGAGGCGAAACGAAGGAATTGCCTGACCGTCGTGATTTTGAACACGGAAGTCTATGCCGGTACAACTTATCTGGGATACAAAAATGAGAAGGACGAATTTATCGAATTTGCCATAGCCTATTGTCCGGTAATAGAAGGTTTGGAGAGTGGGTTGTTTCGTCAGGTCCTGGTGCATGAAGCCGTGGGGCATGGCTTTGGAAAACTGGAAGACGAATATGTGTACATGGAAAAGGGGAATGTATCAACTTTGGAAATGCAGAAGGTGAAAGCGATGCAGAAAAACGGATGGTCGCAAAATGTAGACTTTACGGATGTAGAGGATTCGGTGTTGTGGGCTCCGTTCTTGAAAGACTCCCGGTATCAGTCGGAAAAACTTGGAATTTATGAGGGAGCCTGCACGTATGCTAAAGGGATATATCGTCCTTCTGAAGATAGTATGATGAACAGCAATACTTGTGGATTTAATGCTCCTTCGCGTAAGTCTATCTATGAGAAGGTCATGAAACTGGGCCTGTCTGTAGAAGATGTGTCCTACGAAGATTTTGTGGCTTTCGACAAGGTACATCTTCCTGAAGTCTCGTCGGCCAAATATGTCCGGGTGGAGACTGTGAGGCCTTTTGCACGCCCGGTATGGGTGTGGTAACAACCCGTTCCTATCGGTGAGAGCAGTTGCGGATGATTTCCAGGAAGTCTTTGCCGTATCGCTCTTTCTTGAATTCACCGATTCCACTGATTTCTCCGAAAGCTTCCAGGGTGCGGGGCTTCTTTAAAGCCAGCAGATGCAGGGTTTTATCGGATAATACAATGTAGGCTGGTATGCCCAACTGGTCTGCCAGTTTTTTACGTAACAGTCGAAGTTCTTCAAACAAATTTTGGTCCTCATTTTCGAATGCAGTAGGGGTAAACAAAGGTACAGACGGAGCGGCTTGTTGCTCTTTCTTGACCTTTTTCCTGCCATGATTTTCTTCTCTTTTGATGACCACTAGTGTAGCACGTTCGTGTCCGAAAAGGACCTTTCGTCCGGCAACCGTAATTTTCAGGTGATTGTTTTCGTTATAGGCTATTTCAAAATATCCCAGATTCAGCATTTGCAACAGGTAATCCTGCCAGTCTTTTGCAGGGATATCTCTTCCGGCTCCGTAGGTTTTTAGTTTGTCGTATCCTTTCTCTAGAACTTCCTGAGTAGCATAACCTTTCAGGATATCAATCAGGGTACGGGTACCAATCTGCTGGTCTGCACGGGCGATGGCGCTCAGTGCTTTTTGTACGATGATTGTACCGTCGAACCGTTCCGGAGGATTTTTACATACGTCGCAATTTCCACAGTCATGATCCATGGTTTCTCCGAAATAGTTCAGCAGAATTCTCCGGCGGCAAATGTCTGATTCTGCATATTGTTGCATGCGGTTTAATTTTTCTATATTGATGCCTTGCTGATTGCTTTCAGCAGCAAATTTGGATAGCAGAACGATATCACTGAAGGAATAGAAAAGCAGGGTTTCGCTGGGAAGCCCGTCACGTCCCGCACGTCCGATTTCCTGATAAAAGTTTTCAATGCTCTTGGGCAGATTGTAGTGGATTACCCATCGCACGTTTGATTTGTCGATTCCCATACCGAAAGCTATGGTCGCACATATAATCTGTATGCGGTCATTGATGAAATCATCTTGTGTTTTTTCCCGCTGTTCATTCGACATGCCGGCGTGGTAAGCAGCCACATGAAAACCTTCTTCTTCAAGTAAGTCTGCCACCTTTTCCGTTCCGTTACGGCTCATGCAATAAATGATGCCGCTTTCATTCCGGTGACGGCGCAAGAAACTGACGATGGTTTTTATTTTTTCCTTCTGTGGATACCCTCGTTTTACTTCCAGACTTAGGTTGGGACGGTCGAAAGAGGAAATGAATATTTCCGGTTTGCGCATGTTCAGTTGCCGGATAATATCCTCACGGGTAATTTTGTCTGCGGTAGCGGTCAAAGCAACCACCGGTACATCCGGAAAATGTTTGCGTATAGTTTTGAGTTGGGTGTATTCGGGTCGGAAATCGTGTCCCCAGTGTGAGATGCAGTGCGCTTCATCGATGGCAAACAACGAGATTTTGATATCGCGCAGCAAATAATTGATTTCCGAAAGCAGTCTTTCCGGGGATATATAAAGAAGCTTGACCCTTCCTTGTGTACATTCAAAATAGAGTTGTGCATTGGTTGTCTCGTCATTGGTGCTGTTTAATGCACGAGCTATAATGCCGTTGGCTTGCAAGGATTCTACTTGGTCTTTCATGAGAGAAATCAAGGGAGAGACTACAACGGTAGTTCCTTCCATCATGAGTGCAGGAAGTTGATAACACATGGATTTTCCTCCTCCCGTAGGCATAAGTACCAGTGTATCTTTTTTTTGTAAAATGGTGGAAATGATATCTTCTTGGAGTGGACGGAATGAGGTGTATCCAAAGTAAGATTTAAGGGTTTTCAGCATCTGTTCTCTCATGGCTTTTGATTTTGCCTGCAAAGGTAGACAAATTTCTTTAACTTTAGATTTATTCCACTGATTTTTGTCTATGGGTAAATGTGAATGATAAAGTTTTCGTGATTATTGTTGCGGATTCGAAAAACTTCAACCATTTTTGTGTAATTTATGTGATAGTAATTACTTAAATATGGATTGAAATGAATGCACAAGAAAATTTTAACTATATAGTTGAACAATTTGCGGATTTGCAGTTACTTCGTTATCAAGTGACTGGGTTCGAGGATTTAACTTTGCGGCAGAAAGAACTTGTCTATTATCTTTCACAGGCTGCGTTGGAAGGAAGAGATATTCTTTTTGACCAGAACGGTAAATATAACTTGCAGATTCGGAAATTGTTGGAAGCAGTGTATGTTTCTTACTCTGGCGACAGACAGGATGAGGAGTTTAAGGCACTTGAGGTCTATTTAAAGCGTATTTGGTTTTCAAATGGCATACATCATCATTATGCATGCAATAAGTTTGTGCCTGGTTTTTCTCCTGAATTCTTGCGTAGATTGATTGATGCGACAGACGTATTAAGCCTTCCGTTAAAGCCTCATGAATCGGTAGATGAACTGTGTACGGAATTGTTTCCGGTGATATTTGATCCGAAAATCATGCCGAAGCGGGTCAATCAGGCAGACGGAGAAGATTTGGTGTTGACTTCTGCAGCTAATTATTATGAAGGGGTGAGCCAACAGGAAGCTGAAACTTTTTATGACTCTCAGAAGACTCCGGGAGAATCTCATCCTGTAATGTATGGGATGAACAGTCGTCTGGTAAAGAAGGATGGGAAAATTCAAGAGGAAGTCTGGAAAATAGACGGAATGTATGGAAAGGCCATTGAAAAAATTGTTTTCTGGCTGGAAAAAGCAGAAAAAGTGGCAGAAAGTGAAGTGCAGCGTGAAGTTGTCCGGCTCTTGATTGATTTTTATCGTACGGGTGATTTGAAAATTTTTGACGCTTATTCCATTGCTTGGTTGAAGGATACAGACTCGAGGGTAGATTTTGTGAATGGATTTATCGAAAGTTACGGTGATCCGTTGGGAATGAAAGCCAGTTGGGAATCTATTGTGAATTTCAAGGATTTGGAAGCGACTCGTCGTACGGATATTATCAGTAGTTGTGCGCAATGGTTTGAAGACCATTCGCCTGTATCTGCTTCATTTAAAAAAGAACAGGTGAAAGGGGTTTCTGCCAAAGTTATTACGGCAGCTATGCTGGGAGGTGACTTGTATCCAAGTTCTGCCATTGGCATTAACTTACCTAACTCTAATTGGATTCGCAGTGTCCATGGTTCTAAATCGGTTACTATTGGAAACTTGACCGATGCCTATAATCAGGCAGCAAAAGGCAATGGCTTCCGTGAGGAATTTGTGTATGGGCCAGAAGAAAAGCAGTTGCTGGAAAAATATGCGGATATTACGGGCAATTTGCATACGGATTTGCATGAATGTGTGGGACATGGATCGGGTAGATTGCTGCCAGGAGTGGATCCGGATGCTTTGAAGGCATACGGTTCGACGATAGAAGAAGCACGTGCAGATTTATTTGGCTTATATTATTTGCCCGATGCCCGGTTGGTAGAACTGGGACTTACACCGGATGCAGAAGCTTACAAGGCTGAATATTATTCCTATATGATGAATGGACTGCTGACTCAAATGGTGAGGGTGGAACCTGGACATGACTTGGAGGAGGCACACATGCGTAATCGCCAGTTGATTGCTCGTTGGGCCTTGGTGAAGGGGAGTGCAGAGCAGGTGGTAGAATTGGTCAAGAAGGAAGGAAAGACCTACGTAAAAATCAATGATTATCTTCAACTTCGCAGACTCTTTGCCGAATTATTGTGCGAAATTCAGCGAATCAAGAGTGAAGGAGATTATGAAGCTGCTCGTGCATTGGTTGAGACGTATGGGGTGAAATTGGATAAGGCACTTCATGAAGAAGTGAGAGAACGTTACCGTACTTTGCATCTGGCACCTTATAAAGGATTTGTCAATCCGGTATATGTACCTGAATATGATGCAGAGGGAAAGATTGCAGACGTAAAAATTGATTATACAGAAGGTTATACGGAACAGATGCTCCGTTATAGCCGTGATTATTCTAATTTGAGTATTTGACGATGGCAGAAGTACATGAAACAATAAGAGAGATTAAATCGAAGTTCCGTCTGTTTATGAATGGAAAAATCTCTCAGAGCATGCGTGAAAAAGGCATTGATTATAAGTTGAATTTTGGAATCGAGTATCCGAGAATAAAGGAAATAGCTGCCGGATATGAATGTAATCATGAACTGGCTCAGGCTTTGTGGAAAGAGAATATCCGGGAATGTAAGATTATGGCAGGGCTTCTTCAGCCTGTGGATAGTTTTTATCGGGAAATTGCGGAAATATGGATAGAAGATATGCATTATCCGGAATTGGCAGAATATACAGTCATGAATCTGTTCCAGCGTTTGCCGTATGCCTCCGAGGTCGTTTTTCCTTGGATGGCTGATGACCGTAAATATTTCCAGCTTTGTGGTTATTTGTTGATGACTCGTCTGTTGATGAAGGGATGGGTCTTAAATGAAAGAGCAGAAGCTGAATTTCTGGATCAGGCTTTCACGGAACTGGAAGGAGAATCGGAAATGCAGCGGGTTGCAGCTACGGCAGTTTGCAAGTTTGCTTTACAGTCGAAGAAAAATGCACGTACGGTACTTCGATTATTGGGAAATCTTCAGAAATCTTCTAAACTCGGAGTCAAGAGTGTGGCTGAAGAAATAAAAAATGACATAGAATATGGTCTGTAAGCTTTCTAAATTACTCAAAAAAATATAACTTTGACCGCTGAACGATTTTGGGATGGAAGAAAAAATAAAAGATACGGTAAAGCAAATTCTTACGGAGTATTTGCAGAAGAACGGACTTCGGAAGACGCCTGAGCGCTATGCTATACTTGAAACAATTTATTCCATAAGAGGACATTTTGACGTGGATGAATTGTATGGGTATATGGCTGAAAAGGAAAAATTCCGGGTGAGCCGGGCTACACTGTACAACACCATCGTTTTGCTCATCGATGCCGGGCTGGTCATTAAGCATCAGTTTGGCAACACTTCGCAGTATGAGCGGTCGTATAACAATGAAACTCACCACCACATGATTTGTACCTGTTGCGGAAAGGTCTCTGAATTTGAAGATGAGAGCCTGAAACAGGCTATTGCACAGACCCGATTGAAAGGATTTCATGCGTCGCATTATTCCCTCTATATCTATGGTTTGTGTGGCAAGTGTGTGGCAGCTAAGCGGAAAAAGAAATAAAATAGAGAATATATCAAACATAGAGAATCATGAAAGTAGATGTTTTGTTAGGTTTACAGTGGGGCGACGAAGGTAAAGGTAAGGTCGTCGATGTGTTGACTCCCCGTTATGATGTAGTAGCCCGTTTTCAAGGAGGCCCGAATGCCGGACATACACTTGAATTTGAAGGACAGAAATATGTGCTCCGTTCCATTCCGTCTGGAATTTTTCAGGGAGACAAGGTGAATATTATAGGCAATGGAGTAGTGCTTGATCCGGCTTTGTTCAAGGCTGAGGCCGAAGCATTGGAAGCAAGCGGACATCCGTTGAAAGAACGTTTGCACATTTCCAAGAAAGCGCATTTGATTCTTCCTACTCACCGCATTCTGGATGCCGCATACGAAGCTGCCAAAGGCGCGTCTAAAGTCGGAACTACCGGGAAAGGCATTGGCCCTACCTATACTGACAAAGTGAGCCGTAATGGATTGCGTGTGGGGGATATCCTGCATAATTTTGAAGCAAAATATGCTGCAGCCAAGGCACGTCATGAAGCTATTTTGAAGAGTCTGAACTATGAATATGATATTACAGAACTGGAAAAACAGTTGATGGAAGGTATTGAATATCTTCGTCAGTTCCATTTGGTAGACAGCGAGCATGAAGTGAACCGTCTGCTGAATGAAGGAAAGTCCGTTCTTTGTGAAGGTGCACAGGGCACGATGCTGGATGTTGATTTTGGTTCTTATCCTTTTGTAACTTCTTCCAATACCATTTGTGCAGGTGCTTGTACAGGACTGGGATTGGGTCCTAATAAGATCGGTGAGGTATATGGTATCATGAAAGCTTATTGTACACGTGTGGGTTCAGGTCCGTTCCCTACCGAACTTTTCGATGAAACTGGTAAGACAATCCGTGATCTGGGACATGAATATGGTGCTGTGACAGGTCGTGAACGTCGTTGCGGATGGATTGACTTGGTTGCCTTGCGTTATGCGATTATGATTAACGGGGTTACTCAGTTGATTTTGATGAAGAGCGATGTGCTGGATGGTTTTGATACTATCAAAGCTTGTGTGGCATACAATGTCAATGGGGAAGAAATTGATTACTTCCCGTTTGATATTACAGAAGGAGTAGAACCTGTATATGCAGAGCTTCCGGGCTGGAAGACTGATATGACCAAGATGACAAGTGAGGATGAATTCCCTGAAGAGTTCAATGCGTATATCACTTTCTTGGAAGAGCAGTTGGGAACTCCGATAAAGATTGTATCTGTAGGTCCTGACCGCGAGCAGACCATTGAACGTTATGTGGATTAATGGAATTTTCTAATATGCTTTAAGGAGGCTGTCTCAAATTGAAATATAATTTGAGATGGCCTTTTTTGTGCCTGCAAAAAAATCGGGCAAGCCCAAACTTCGCTCAGTCAGGACTTGCCCGTCTCCCTAATTTTTCGTATCTTTAGGGA
>NZ_JAOQJI010000003.1:0-62762 GCF_025567125.1 Phocaeicola fibrisolvens
CTCAATGATTTTGTTTTGAGTAGTAATGCGTTGTTCAATAAGCAGTAATAAATCTGCAATTTTCTTTTGTTCTTCTACTGATGGCAATCCGATTTTAATAGATTTGATTTGCTCAAAATTTAGCCCCTGTCTATTCCCTCCAGCTTGAAAACTTTCTATTTGTTTTTGACCATATTGAGACAGCAAAAAATTGCAAAGAAAAGAGGGTATAAGCTTTTTATTCGCACGAATAATGCAAACGTGCTGATTTACGTTACCACCCACTATCTGTTGATTTACCAAGGCGCTACGACCAATGGAAGCTCCCGTTATATTAAGAAGTACGTCATCTAACTGTAATTCTGTATTCTTTTGCCGTTGATGGGTATCTTCATCTATATATGCAATATCATCTAATATCAGATGTCCTAATCCAATATTCTGACTACGGACAAAAGGATGACCTTCAGATTTATATACAGCTTCACCTCCTCTTGGTGTCACCCCGCTACCTACTTTAGTAGTTAATTCACCTATAATACACTTTTTCCATTCCCCCGTAAACTCAGGGAATCTCAGATTTGGAACATCTCTTATTATATTTCTTTAATTATGAGAATTAATTATCAGAATTTTATGAATAACAAGACTATTAGAGAAATTGCGGTTGCCTGGAAAGAGTACAAGCGACCTTACGTGAAGCAGTCCACAATGGCTGCATATTTATTGATTTTGGAAAACCACCTCCTTCCTGCTTTTGGAGAGAATGACTCACTTCCAGAACAGAGTGTACAGAGTTTCGTATTAGAAAAGATTGAATGTGGATTGAGTGTTAAATCAATTAAAGACATTCTGATCGTTCTGAAAATGGTGATGAAGTTTGGAGTAAAGAATGAATGGATGAACTACTATGAGTGGGACATCAAATATCCTACAAATTCAGCGAACAAGGAACTGGAAGTATTGTCTGTTTCTAATCATAGGAAAATACTTGATCATATTCAGAGTCATTTTACGTTTACAGGGCTTGGCATTTATATAAGTCTTAGTACAGGTTTACGTATCGGTGAAATATGTGCCTTGAAATGGAATGACATCAATATAACAGAAGGTACTATAACTGTTAGCCGTACCATTGAACGTATATATATGGTTGAAGGAGAAAAGAAACATACAGAACTTGTTATCAGTTCCCCAAAAACAAGAAACTCATGCAGAGAAATCCCCATGAGCAAGGAATTGCTTGCTATAGTTAAACCACTAAAGAAGATTGTCAATGATGATTTCTACGTACTTACCAACGATGAACATCCCACAGAACCACGTACGTACCGTAACTATTATAACGGACTGATGGAAAAGCTCGGTATTCCCAAATTGAAATATCACGGTTTACGTCATAGCTTTGCAACACGCTGTATTGAGGCCGGATGCGATTATAAAACAGTGAGTGTTTTGTTAGGTCACTCTAATATTTCTACCACACTTAATCTTTATGTTCATCCTAATATGGAGCAGAAGAAACGTTGCATTACAAAAATGTTCAAATCATTAGGAAAGTAAGAGTATATTTACCTTTTATATAAGATTACAAAAAATCAGTAGATTATAAATACAAAGCCAAATGCCTTTTTCACATAGAGGCGTTTGGCTGTATTAGTAGGGGTGTATATAGGTTATACTTGTTACATAAGTTAACATTTCTTATATGCTATGGTAGGAAGTGAGCATCAGCTCACTCCATGCCAGTAAAGGTAATAAAATTCTTTTCAGTTTCATAACAGAGGGATTTCAAATCAAAATGCACAAAAATAAATGTCTGTTAAGAAGAAAGTCTAAATATAGTATCTGAAATTCTACAGATAACTATATTTAGACTTTTATTTATTTGGTCGTATATATAGAAATTACCGGCCTGGATTTATGAGGTTGATCTTTCGGTGTCTCCTGAATAGTTCCTGACTGCATAGAGTAAAGCCAAGCCTTATTCTCCTTTTGCCCTTCCACTTCAGTAGAAGACCATAACCAGCATTCACCCGGATTCAGATTAATCGGAGTTCCCCCGACTTCAGTTATACATTTATTAATCTGATGCCGAACAGAAAACAAATAATAGAGTTGCCGGACAGAAGGAATATAGGCCGATTGTCCATAACTCCACAGATCAAAAGACTTGATAGCCATTGGTGATTGGACTTCATCATTGTTGAACAAAGAATAGGTATTCTCATTTCCGTCCTCATCAGTCAATGATGCAGAAGTCCCCTGGTCAATACCGAGACTGTCGGCAAAAGCCAGCGGTTCCATATCATGAATGTAAACTGCATAACCAAGATTGTCAGCATCAGGACTACGGTTTACATGGAAAACTATGGCAACAGCTTCTTTGTCAGATTGCTTGAATTTGTCCATGGACAATATATTTCCGTCCGAACAAACTACATTGCCGACTTGAAGGGAAGATAAAAGACCGTCATCTTCTTCATGTTCACAATGACAGGAAGTGAGCAACAGCCCACTCCATGCCAGAATCGGTAATAAAAATCTTTTCAGCTTCATAACAGTGGAATTTCAAATGACCTGATAACACATTGCGCTTCCTTATCCATAATGAACCAGTATTCAGAACGGTATGGCTGTCCGTCAAAATCAGTGGCTTCATACTCTATCTTTACCTTCCAACCGCTGAACGGCTTGCGTTCCTGAATGGCTTCATCACCTGCAGGCTTCAGCTCCCCCGTAACCATCAGAGAGCGGAGTGCCGTCATGGCATCCATCTGACGCTTCATCTGCCCTGACATCCCGTGACATTCTACGTTCGGATTATCAAAATCCGTATCCTCCATAAACCTGCGGCTGATTTTCATCATGGCAATAGAAAGAGCCATCTTCTCCTTCATGGTAACATACTCACGGCCAAATACAGAATCCGGTTTGCTGATTCCGACAATCTTTACGGATTCCGGATTGTCCACCGAAGCCATCAGTGCCTTTTTGGCCATATCCTGTGCCTTATTTTCGCTGTTGTCGGAACAGCCGGTTCCCATTCCGAGCAGAACTGCCACTGCAGGCAGTATCAGTAGTTTCTTTCCCTGTTTCATATCTTTACGATTTGAAGTTTGTCCGGAGCAAGACCGAGGCGTTTGCGGTAAATGGAACCGTCCTCCCGGTACATCTCCAGTTCGGATGAAGTAATGTTCTTCTCACAGAGCTCTTTCGCCTCTTCCAGTGTCAGCTGATGGCCTCCTATATTCCTCCAGATGGCGAATGAACACGGTGCTTCCTGATTGCTGTAGTTGGAACAGTTGAAAGCCCTTGTTCCCACACGTACCTCGCCGCCGCAGTGCGGACACCTGCCGATAACAGACTGCATATTGACTGCACCGTCATCAGCAAGTTCCAGCACTGTCGGGAAAGTCTTTCCTTCCTTGGTGGAAAAGCCGTCCAGAAGGATACGGCGTTTCTCTAAAAATTCAGCAATCTCCCCGTCATTCATTTTCCGGTTGCCGATGATGGCATTGATGTTGAGCATACATGAAGGATGCTCACCTGTGTTGTTCTCGCAGCGATAGCCCTTGCATGTCTTCACCACGTTGCCGCCGCAGAACGGACAGCGTCCTATAATCTTCTTTTCTGAATCCATATTCCTGATAAATTACAATGTTTGAATTAATTGAATGAGAACCCCTGGTTCCAGTCCGCAACGATTCCTCCTATGATGTTCTTGCCGGACATCACGTTTGCCCATCCTTCCGGGTCAAGAGAGAACCAGAGGTCGTTCCATGAGAGTGTGCGTACCTGCCATGCCAGGATAAAGAGGTCGGTATTAACAGCCTCCAGTCTGGTCAGTACCTCGTTTGCTATGTAGTACCGCTCGGAAGAACTGAGCAGGTTTACCTTGTGCTTCTCCTTGCCTCCGTCAGAACCGCCTGTATCATAGCTTCCGGAAGTCACCAGCTGCTTCATGAACGGATAAAGCGCAGCCATCTGGGTTGCGGCATCAGCCAGCTCGTCCGAGACGATTGCAGCAATGGCCGTTCCCTTCAGGTTACTGCCGACCGATTTGAGCAGCAGGCTGCAGTTCTGAGGTATCTCCGTGGCCACCAGTTCCCCGGCACGCTTAATCTGATAGAGATTCTGCATGGCACCCTGTGCATTGGAAAGATATTCCAGCATCTTGTTCTCCACACTGTGTACCCTGTCGAGAGCGACCGTTACGGCAGTCTCGGCAGCAATGATTTTCTCATGAGCCTTCTGACGTTTGTCATAGATATTCTTCAGAGTGGAAGTCTGTGCAAAGACAGCCCCCGTCAGAGTCGGGTCTGTCTGTTGTGCAAAAGTGTCTGTACCTTTCAGCAGAAAAACCGCCAAAGCAGTCACTACCGTTATTCTTAACTTGATTTTGTCCATATCATTCAGATTTTACGTCCTTTATTCCTTTGTTCGCTCAGATTCTGTTCACGTTCCTCTTTGTGTGGTGAAATCACCGGCTCCATCGGCCTGTTCAGCAGACAGTCGTTCCAGTCCTTGAAAACCTTCGGAGGAAGCCACTGTCCCATACGGTAGCGGATGTTCAGCTGTCTGGCAACCTGAGCCAGTAGGGGACGCTCCATGTCAGGCTCGAATACCTTTCCTTTCGCTTCAATCCGGATGCCGCCGTCAGTCCTGCTTATCTTCATCTGAATACCTTCCTGCAGAGCCATCATGCGCAGTCCGTATATCCTTCCGGCCAGGTCGTTGTCAAAACAGTCGAAGGCACGTGCATTGGGAAAGCGTTCCATAACTCCGGTTATCTGCCTGTCGGAAAATGTGCCGCCCAATGAAACCAGAGCCGCACTGTCCCCAATCTGTATCCGATTCATCTGGTAGAAGGCCATGGCATCAAAAGCTGATTCACAGAAAAACACGCTTCTTACATTGTCCGGACTGATACCCGAAGGAACAGCCACCCATGCCGAAGATGACGAATCCGTACCGGCAGCCTTTGACTTGTAGCCGCCATGTCCTCTGATTTCATACCCTCTGACTTCATTTCCCTTTCCGTCAGTATATGGGAATCCGATATTGTAGCCTTCAAACTTCCCGTTGTTCCTGTCCCTTATAAGGGAAATAAAGGGTGAAAGAACCGTAACTGTCGCTTTGGACAGTCCGCGCCGGAAGAACAGTCCCGGTATTTCACCTGTATCAACCGGCTTCACCTCATATCTGGAAGCGTCAAACACACCGCATGATTTTCCCGCCGATTTAACATACTCCCTGTCCTCCCTGTATTCCGGTTCCGGCATGTTGGCAAAGCGTGCCATGACCTTGGCTATCTTCTGCCATTCATCCTTTCCCGAAACGGTAAAGGAAGACAGATTCTCACGTATGAGTGTCACCACATCGCCCTTGGAACCGTCACGGCGGAAGAAGGTCTGTGCCGCCTTGTCGTTCGGATGGCTGACAATCAGCGTATCCCTTTTGTTACCGCCTTCACCGAGTACCAGCTCGATATAACGTCCGACACCGGCCTTCCTGTCCAGACGGTATCCCAGGGCGTATGCAATGTCATCAATCCCCACACGGGATTTCATTTCCCTGAAATTAACCTTGTAGTCACTCATGCTTTCCGATTTAAGATGTCATACAGAATTTCATATACCAAGTCCTGTACCGGCATTCCGGTTTCTGCCCATCATAGTAATCTCCGGTTCGTATGTCTTCCGTGCCGTCATGTTCAGGAAAGCCTCCTTGTCCTTCCAGTCCGTAAGCTGGAAGAATGTTCTGGCCGTTTCCTTGGAAACCTTCTTCAGCCCCAGCTCTACACCATCGTATGACGCACGGATGGCATAGTCTCCGGAACGGGTCTTGACAATAGCTGCATTCTTGAAAGGCATCTCCTCGTCCGCACTAACAGGAGTCAGCGGGTCATTCTTTGCCAGATAAGGCTGCTCGCCGAGAGCCAGACGTTGTTTGTCCACATGGTCAAGAATCAGGTCGGAAGCCTTGTTCACGTCAGCCATGACTGATACTATAAACTTCGGTTCCTGTTTCAGTACACCAATCCACGAGTCCAGATAAGCAGCCGAGTTGTCCGTTATTCTGGAATCAAAGCCCATGGAATGGCTGATCATGGCAGCCGTAAGTTCCGCCACCAGCTCCTCCTTGGCATATTTCGGGTCACCGAACCTGCCGCCCATCTCCCTGTTCAGACGCTCAGGTGTCATGGTGGAGTGAGTCATTTCATGGAGCATGGTAGAATAATACTCCATTCCACCACGGTAGGTTTCTTCCAGGGAATCACCGATATTGAACTGCGCTTTCATGGGCAGCACCACAATATCCTTTGAGGGAGAATAATAGGCACCGTTCTCACGCTTGTCGGCACATATCGGACAAAGCCACTGTTGCGTCTCCACCATACGGTCGAGTGCGGCATGTGTGTACATACCTTCCGTATCCCGAAGTTCCGGAACCTTGAATCTGTCCATGAGCTTCTGCATCCTCTCCGGCTGTACTTCTGCCAGATTGGTCTGCGCCACATTGTACACCGGGAATGACTTGATGAAAGGAATGACATCCATATTCTTCTTCTCTTCCTTGCTCATTGCACGGTATTCCTCCGTGCTTATCCTCTTGCCGTGACTGTCTTTTATCATCATATCCCAGTACACCACCGGGAAGGCCTTTTCACCCTTCAGGACATGAGCCTTCAGATTATGCGCCTGCTTGAAGGTCAGATATACCGGAAGCTGGTAGTTCATGGCTGCGGTATGCATCTGAAGAAAGAAGGAATTGGAACCTGAATAGTTGCGGCCACCCACATTCTGCGGCAGTCCGGCATAACCCGATGCGCCGCCAATCCATCCCTGTTTCCATCCGGTATCCTTCATCTGCTGCATACGCTCAATCATCATTGCAGCGAAGCGGTCTATGGCCGCCTGTCCGCTGTTTCCCTGAGAGTCAGTTCCAGATGCCATAGCTGTCGTCATCCATTACCTGACGGTCCATCTGCTCGATGTCCGTCTGTTCCACATAGAACTCGGCCGATTCATCCGAAGGGTCAGTACCGTGTGAACGGCACCACTCCAGATAATCATCTGCATTCTCACTGTCCATAACAAAGCGGAGGAAACCTATCTTGCCCTCCTGCAGAAGCTCCACAAGCTCCTCATGATTCATTTTAGCTGACATATAACTTGTATTTTATTTTTCTGATTATGTTACATTTTCATAGAAGCCGTTTTCTCCACCTTTGCGGTATTGGCTGCAAGCATACCGGTTATTTCCGTATTCAGATATTTGGCCGCAATCTGTTCCCTTGTGGCTGTCTTGGTCTTGAAAAGCGAATAACCGTCATCAAAGGAGATTTCATGCCGGGAAGTCTGTCCCTTTTCTCCGAGGTCAACCGACACCTTCCATTTGTTGTCGTTCCTGTCCTTGGCCACACGCACACCCTTGGGGTCAACACCTTCAGGAAGCTGATACTTCTCGTATGCGGATTTCAGATGCAGACGTTCCCCGAAGTTCTTCTCAATAAGCTGGTTTGGAGTGGCCACCCTGTCGAAGTAGGCATTCAGGTCCTGGCGTGAAGCCACGGCAGACATGTTCGTATCCCCAACCTGAACATAGAACTTGTATTTCCCAAAGTCAGGACGCTGCTCGTTTTTCTCCTTATAGACATTGAACTTGTTAACGGTTATGGAACCGTCCGGTCCTGCAATCTCCATTGGCATACGGAAGGCTTCCTCAGAAACCTTTGGCATCAGCTTTGTCGGATAGTAGCGTTCCATGAGTTGCGGTACAGTCATTTCCTTGTTCTGATAGGCAGCAAGGTCTGCTGCATCCATCTTCTGCGGCTTGAGCTGCTGTCCGTCAATCTTTGCGGTAAAGTACCATTCGGCAGGATTCGTGGTACTCTGGTAGGCATGGCCGTGAGTAACCTTCTCACCGTTGGCAGTCACCATCTGCGGCTCACGGGGCTTTCGTTCCTGGGCTGTCTCCGTTTTCTGTTCGTCCTTCTTTTCGGTCTTTACCTCATTATCCGTCCCGGTCTCAGCTTTGGTTTCAGCTTTGGCTTTCGACTTCTTTTCCCTTGCTGGTTTTACATCAACAGTGTTCTCCACTGTTCTGTCAGGAGCTTCCTGCATACCCTGTTCCTTTTTCTTCTTTCCCATATCTGTATTGTTTTGAATGGTTCTGTCATTATTCTCAGCCTTGTCCTGTCCGGTCTTCTTCAAAGAACTGTCCAGTGCATCACAGATTGCAACCCTTATTCCGGAACGTATCAGTCTGGGCAGATAAACGTCAAGTGCTGATTGAGGGAATGATGCAACCTTTACAGGTCTCTTGTAGTCAGGCAGCATCCTGTCTGTAATCTCGATGGCAAGCACTGCGGCAGCCTTTACGGCATCCTGCTTATAGAGTTCATAGAAACTGTTCCGTCTGAACAGCAGCATGGCATCCGGATGCTTCTTCTTCAGTTCGTTGAACTGCCGGATGATACCGTTATTATTATCTGAATCTGTCTTTTTGGCCATAGAAATCAGTATTAAAGTTTAAGGCAGTTTGCTTTTGTTTCCTTTCTGGATGGAGAGAGGGAAATGGCACGCTCCACGGTCTGTTTGTCTACCACCTTCTGATACTCCCATCGGTTCTTGTCAGTCATGACAAGGCCGAGGTATTCAGGATGAATCTCGTCATAGCGGAGCTTCTGCTGCCTTTCCCATTCCTTCATGTCACCCTTGATAAGCCTGAATCCCTGCTGCTCCTTCAGGTCAATGCCGACTGAAACCTTCTCGCCGCCCACATTCAGCTCAACCGGTTTTCCCTCCCGTACCTGCTGCTTCTGCTGCATACCCAGTTCAATGTCGTTTACCTTCTCCATGTCCTTCAGACGCTGCTCCAGCTTGATGTCTGTAACACGTCTGTGAATGACGGATTTCGTTTCCGGATCAAGCTGGAGATACTGCTGAGTCTTTTCACCGTTTACGTTGACCGCCTTCTGTATTACCTCACCTCTGGCCAGGCGTTCAGCCTCCTGCTGAGTGAGATTGAGAACCTTGTTGCGTTCCCGGTCCAGTTCGGCACGTACCGGATAAGCTATAAGAGCCGGAGCACCGTTCTTGTCTGTAGTCATCTGTAGCTTCATCGGCATGGTAATGATGCTGCCGTTCCTTGCGTTGATGGATACCTGCATGATGGGAGTCACTTCACCTGCCATCAGCTTCTCCTTCACTTCCATGGGTAAGCTGTCCGCTTTTTCACGGTCGATACCCAGTATTGCCAGTTTCTCGTATGGCAATAAATCGGACTGATTTCTGTTGTGCATTTCCATATTACTGTAATTAAGCTGTTATATTTGCGGTTCTAACCGCCTGAATGCCACAAATGTATTTACGGCAATCCCCTGAAAAAGAAATGCGCAACACTATTCTGATTTCACTGCTTCTGATGCTACTGCCGGTAAGCGTATCGGCACAGTTCTATACGATAACCAGAGATTCGGAAATTCTGCCTACAGAAAGACGAAAAGAGTCTTATAACCGTGCAGCAAAGGATGTTACAGAAGGGAAAAAGAATAAGATGATGGTAAAAGATACCCTGATTGTCGGGCCGGACAATCAGAAAAAATTGGAAAATATCAGCCGGAATAGTGACAGGAATGCATCCCTAAAAACAGAACTGCAAAAGAAAACAGATGATATTACTAAATCAGAAAATCATCTTCCTGAACTTACCATCCCCAACCTTTATAAAGAAATCATTAGAAACGGAATCCTATATCCCAAAATCGTATTGGCTCAGGCTATACTGGAAACCGGATGGTTCCGTTCATCGGTATGTCGAAATAAGCATAATCTTTTCGGACTTACCAATCCACGTACAGGGAAATACTATGAATTCAATCATTGGACGGAAAGTGTTCGGGCTTATTATACAAAAGTTCAATACAAATATAAAGGTGGTAACTATTTGCTTTGGCTTGATGAGATCGGTTATGCGGAAGATAAGGATTACATTACTACTCTTACAGATGTAATAATGATATTATAGATTAAAACTCAGCATTATCTATTTACTCTTGTTGAAAGTAAGGCAAAGTATAAAGTATACGGAGAAACCTTGTATTTTCAAATAGTTTTTGCTATTTTAGAGGGGAATATCATACATATGAGTAAATAAGCTATGCGTATAAAATTTTTTATTGTTGCGATATTACTTTCACTTATCGTCACCTTTGCAAAGGCTACAGGACAATCGGGTGATGTGATTCGTCTGGAAGGAGAAGAATGGGTTTTGATGGCAAAGCCGATAGGATACGACTCCCTGCTATGCAGGCGGATGGGAGATTTTCTTCCGGAAAATGTCAGTCGGTCCACTGGCAATTATAGCGGATATACCGCTTTCTGGGAGGTGCGTGACGGGTATCTTTGCCTGCAACGGGTAGAGGCGGATGTCTATGAAGAGGTCGGCAAGAAGAAATCTACACGGGTGTATGAGGTGAAGGACTTGCAGCCGATTTTTGCGGCCTATTGTCGGGCGGGGACGATTCAAGCCCGCTGGTTCAGTGGGGAACTTCGGGCCGGAAAAGGTGATTTGGTGAGATACGTGCATGACGGTTTCGACCGTAACATGGAAACGGAGCAGGTACTGACCGTCCGGAACGGTAAAGTGCTGGAAACGCAGACTTATCATAATTACCGGAGAGCCGGACTGAATCTGGCAAAGGCATATGGGGAGATTGTGCGTCGGTTTCCTTGGGAGCGGTTTCCTGAATACCGTGGAGAACGGTTCCTTTTTTCGCTAAGTGATTTTCAGACGACGGAGGACGGTCACTTCGTAGACTGTGACGTACGTTTCATTTTTCTGCGTACTTCGCGAAAAATGATAAACGACGGAAATCACCCGCTGGCTCTTGCCCTCAAAGAAACACTGAAATCCATTTATCCATGGGAGGTGCTTTTTATCAACGGGAAGTACACTATGGAATATCGGAGTTTTACTATGCCTTTGAGGGGGGATATAACGCATAATAAGGGTGATTCTGCAAAATACACGATTGTGGGTCGGGTGTATGGTGAATCTGTCCGTCAACGTCCTCCTTATGATGTAGTACATGATGTACTGGTAGGCTCCAATTTGAGCATAGCTGAACAACCGTTTCAAGGATGGCTGACAGATTCTACCGGCTGCTTCCGGATAAAGGGACTGGAGACCGGAACTTATCATCTGAAAGCGGAATATGTGGGACCGGCTCCTTGTGATACGGTAATAACTCTCCCTTCGCAGCATAATGACACGCTGCGTATGGTGCTTCCTTTATGGTATGATTATATTTTGAAATATGACTGTTCGCCGGAGTTGTCGAAAGAAAACATCCTCAATGGACATCCCAAGTTGCGTCTGGTAATACCGGAAAAGCATGAACAGAAAATCCGAACACACTTTTTCTGGAAAAAGTACGGCGTGGGTTATGACGTTTTTTATCCATTGAAGAAAGATGGAACACTGGACTGTTATCTAGGTGTTCCCAATCATCTGCTGACGGCTTATAATCAGGTGGTTTTTGATTATCTGGATAAGAAGTTTGGCACTTCATGGCGCAAGGAGGCTCCGAAAGGAATATTTGGTCTGGATAAATCTTTAGATGAATTTCGTGACTATAAATGGTTTATTAAAACCTTACATAAGGAAAGCAAATATCCGGTAAAGTTGCTGAGCAAGGGAAAAGAGTGTCTGCTTCGCATTGAATATGCAGTGGACAGTAACGGATATATCGTGCAACCGAAAATCATTTCTTGCAGCAACCGCTCGTTTCGGAAAGCAGCATTGGACACTTTTAAAAAAGTGATGAATGTCCCTACTTTATTGAAGGCAGGTAAAGATACACTTGTAATTCAATATAAACTGGACTCTTCTACTATTGTTAATCCGGAAGCTGATGTGCTGGTTATCGGCTATACATCGTGGGATAAACCAGTGCTGATGAAATAGATATTTTTAATCAAAATAGAATGTGTAGGACATGAAAAGCAAATATATTTATTTCGTGACGATAATGGCAATATGCGGACTGGGATGCAATCGCACGGCATCAAAAAAACAGGTTGTACAGATTGGACCTGCCGATGCACAATGCCTGAACTGTGATACGTTAGGGACTACTGTGCGGATGAATATGATACAGAACCATTATCCGCTTGATACGAAGAATGTGTATTCTATCCTATTGAATCCTAAGCGTAAGTCGCTGATTTTTGGTGGTGACTGGACATTGCAGAAATGGGAAAACGGCTCGTGGATAGGTGCAAAGATGAATGGAATGTATGGCTTTGGAGATGTAGGTATGCAGTTAAACTTTGCTCCTGATTATTATTGTTTTAGTTATCCTGTCAGTTGCTATGGAATTACATCCGGAAAATATCGGATTATTCAATCATTTCATGACGGGAGGGAAGAAATTACAGTAAGTGCCGAGTTCTGGATAGACAAATAACGGAAAATTGTTTCACGGAAAAATCGATAATACAATGAGAAGAAAAGGACTATATTTACCGGCTTGCGTTTTCTTGCTGATGGTAGGCTGCATCAGTAATGCGGAACAAAAGAAAGCGGAAGCCTCAGAAGTCGTACCTTATGTGCCTGTTCCTAACCAGGCTGAAGGTCATAAAGTTATTGATGCCTTGAGTAAGGCTTACGGTGATGATCCGAACAGCATCGGAGATTTTATCGGGAGTCCCCGTTGTCCGGATTTTCTAGAGGGACATTATTTTGACGGAAACACACTGGTCCTTCAGGTACGGGGTGATACGCTGCGGGCACGGAAGATACTGGAAGAGGTGTCGAGAAGCAAGGCTTTCCGTATCGAAATGATGACCGACAGTATTTTCTCAGAAAAACAGCTTAAAGATTTATTGGATGAACTGAACAGACGGTATAATGCTTTGCCGGAAGGTAAATTGAAAGCTAATATGATGATGTGGGGAAGTACGCTCCATTTCATTGAAGTGACCTTTATCCGTAACACTCCGGAAGCCCGTGCGGAATTCCGCAGGTTGCTGATGGATTCGCCTGCCATTCGTTTTTCTGGTCCGGAAGAGCCCGTTCGGAATAATGTCACTGGTGTGTCCGAAGCGCACGGTATTTGCCTGTATCCGGAATACACTGTTTATGCTGATACGGCTTCCACTGCTTCATTCATTCTCATGAACGGAAGTAATGAGGCGATTACTTGTGGAGAGCATTATTTCATTACTTACGAAGGGAAAGATGGTCAATGGTATGAACTGCCTATTAATACATTTGCAGTGGATATTGCCTATTATGTTACTCCTGGTTCATCACGTCAGTTTGTTGCGAGATTGTATCCAGAAGTCAATGGGAATGCATCGGGACGCTACCGATTCTTCTATGAGGTGTCTTTGGAGTCAAGAGAAAATATCCGGATGATGGCAGAATTTCGTCTGACGGACAATTACGAGAAAGCCAAACGGGCTGAAAAAACTCCGATACCAAAAACGACAGTAAAGAATTATGTGGAGGCTCCAAAGGAAGATGAGCAAACAGTTTATCAGGTAGTGGAGGAGATGCCAGAGTTTCCCGGTGGTATGCCTGCTTTAATGGAGTTTATCCGGAAAAACCTGCGGCATGACAAGGCTGAAAAGAATGAGCGTGTCATCATTCAAATAGTAGTAGATAAGAAGGGAAATGCCACTAACCCTGTGGTGTTGCGGAGTACAAATCCGGCGTTGGATGAAGAAGCCTTACGCATCGTTAGTCTGATGCCGAAATGGAAACCGGGCAGACAAGCCGGGAAGAACCGGAACGTACAGTTTGTTTTTCCTGTTGCATTTAAACCTTCTGTGCAGAATACGAATTAAATTGAGTGTGAATAATGAACAGAAACAGATTTTTAGCTTGTTTTTTCTTATGGGGCATTCTGGTAGCAAATGGATTGCTGGCAGGTTGTATGGAAACCCATCATCAGTCGAATACATCAACTGATAAGAATACGCATTTGGCGTCAGACGATTTGATTGATATATCGGCAGAATATGATTATTATCCGTTGAAGACGACGAAAGTGGTGCTTCAAGTGACTAACCATTCTAAGGATATTTGTGGAGGCCGGCAAGCATATACTTTGGAATATTATGATGAGGACCAGAATATGTGGGAAGCCTTGCCGGTAGATACGGTTCCGGATACTCCCTTGCTCATTCCATCTGGATATAAAGGCGTGTGCCAGCTTGTTCCTTTGGATATTACTGGTTTAAAAAAACGGGTGGGTAAATACCGTATTGGTAAATGTTTTGTTAATAGTGTGAAGAAGCATTATGCGTTTTTTGAATTGGTAGATTCCAAGGGAGTGTTGGAGTTACGCAGACGAATCGATGACTATAATAGAAAAGGTGCAAACGATAAGACTGATACAGTAGCACAAAATATTCTTATGACTTATACTCAGGGCGATACTATTTTTGTAATGTTGATGAATAACGACCTCCGGTTTCAGGAAATGTTTCGTCGTAAAGTATTAAGTTATTCGTCTGTAAGTCACGGTGCTTTTCGAGGAGATATACCGTTGATTCAAGCTACTTATAGCGATACGTTGCAGATACGGATGAGGACAGAGCATCAATCTTATCCGGTTGGGACGGAAACAGTATCGGTGACGTTGACCAATCATAGTAAGAGGACTCTTTTTTTCGGCGAGGATTATGGAGTGGTCCGTAAAGAGGGCAACCAATGGATTCTTTTGAATGGTAACAATTCTTGGTTAGATATTGGAATTGGGGTTCCCTCGGGTAAGGATTACCATTTTGATGCGTGTCTTTACCCTATCTTTAATGAAAATTGTCCGGGTATTTATAAGGTATTTAAGGAGATTTCTTTTATTGGCGGGCAAAAGAAATGGTTGATGTCGGCAGAATTTGAGATTAAATAATGCGTTAAATACCCTTTTATTCTTATTAGGTGAACAGGGAAATAGAATTTTATTGTATAGCGTATGAAAACAAATGCACTTTTTCAATTGTTTGTGGCGGTGGCTTGCATGATGTGTACCGGCTGTACGGGCAAGCGAAAAGCACAATCGGATGTTGCTTTGGTAAAGGAGACTCCTCCGGCAGTACAGAGTCCGGAAGTAACGGATGACACACTTGCAGTAGAGGAACCGGATACGGAAACTTCGACAGACAATCTGCCTCGACCGGTGGCGATGGTGCTGGAACCGGTGGCACGGGATATTCCTGTTGGCCGTCCTCTTTCTGCAGATTCGCTTTCCATGCGTACGGAATATGATTATTATCCTGTAGCGACTTCCAAGGTCAAGGTCTTCATTACCAATCGTGCAAATCAGAAATATGACAGTGGGGAAAGGTATAGTCTGGTATATTACAACGAAGCACTAAAGCAATGGGAACCTCAGCCGACCAATCCGATAATCAACGATGTATTGTGGGTGTTTACGCCCGATTACCCTACGCACCGGCAGACCATTCAGTTTTATACGGACAAGAACCGTCCCGGCAGGTATCGCATTTACAAATCATTCAACCGGAATACACGTACGGCATACGCTGAGTTTGAACTCGTATCAAAGGCCCAGCATCAGAAATTGCTTGACAAAATTAACTGGTATGGAGAGAAGCATCCCAAGGACCGTGTCATAGAAAACCTGAATACTTGGGGATTCCAGGACAATGACACATTGTATATGTCGTGTATGGTGAACTCGGAGGCATTGCAGAAAGAGTTCCGGCAGAAGGTGCTGAATTATGCGGCAATCGTGGTGAACGATGGAAAAGAGGATGTGGTTACTTATTTCACCCAACCGATGTGTACGGATACTTTCGGCATCAAGATGTACACGGAGAAAGCGGTGTATCCGCTGAATACAGAATCCGTAGCGGTGAGAATCGTGAACCGGAGCGGACGGAGTATCTCAATGGGGTCGCCGTACCAGGTACTTCGGAAAGAAGGTGAAAAATGGCTGTCTTTGCCTGGAGCAACGGTTTGGACACTTGAAGAACGTTTTCTTCCATCCAATAAAATCTATCCCTTTTCAGCCAGTTTGTATCCGTCACTTCATGTGCTTACGCCCGGCATCTATCGTGTGGTGAAGGAAATGGATATTGGGGATAATTATCGCGACTGGTATTTTGCTGCGGAGTTTCGGATTGGCAACGAGGTGGAAGAGCGGGACGCAGCGGACAAGGAGCCTTCTTCAAAGCCTTTGCAGGAAGTTGTAGAGGAAAAGGATATGGATATTGCGTATGACGTGGTAGAGGAGATGCCGGAGTTTCCTGGAGGTATGTCGGCTTTGATGGATTTTATTCGGAAGAACCTGAACTATGACAAGTCGCTTGTGCCTGAAACAGTTGTAATTCCTCGGGTCATCGTGCAGTTTGTGATAGATGAAGAAGGAAACATTATTCATCCAGTGGTGCTGCGGGGACTTAATCTGGAGTTGGACGAAGAAGCCCTTCGTGTAGTGAGACTGATGCCGAAATGGAAACCGGGTCGGCAGAGTGGAAAACCTCAGAAAGTGAGGTATGCCATTCCTGTTTATTTTTCCTCGTACACAACAAACTGAAAGTTATTAAATATATGTTATTAGTATTTCATATAGAGATTGATTAGCAAAATATGAATTGGGTAAAAAGCATAGAGACCATATTTGGCTATGCTTCCCTGTACAAACCCTCTTGTACCATTATACAGATATAGAATCATGCAGGCCATTATAGCACCAATTATCCCGTAGTGCATCATCAAAACAAATGTGCAAAAAAATTGCATACCTCTACTATATGGGAAAGAGTGACCATATACATTAAAAAGATAAAATATAACGATAACAATAATCCCTCTCCATTCATAATCCACTCCAAGCCAAGAAGCGAGTCCGGCCATGCCAATTGTCCAAAAGAATCCCAGTACCAGACTACGTTGCAGAAGATTTTCAAGAACCATAAGCGTGGCCACACCCAAAGCCAGTGTAAACATCACATTATGTGTCCTGTCAGCACCATTCAGCAGATACCAGGGTATTTCACTGATTACGGCAAAGCCCAGCAGGGTAAAGAAATACCTGTACCTGCTTCTGGTATGAATAAACCCTTCCGCTATCAGGAAGGCAAATACAGGAAAAGCGATGCGCCCTACACAGCGCATCGTTTCGTATAATACGGTACCATGCTCCATCAGATAGAGAGCAATATGGTCTATCACCATGGAAATCAAAGCAATGACTTTCAGCGCACTGCCGCTAAGTCCGAATGCCGGTTTTAAGGTCAGATTCATAGGCTATATGTTTAGCTGATACCGAGAAGTTCCTTTACCATATCCTCCACTTCCTGATTCACACGCTTGAAGTTACGGTTGAGCAGGATTTCCTTCTCTTTGTCATTCTTGAACTCATAGATTTTAGGAAGAGGAACATAGTGTTTTTCCTCGTCCTTAATCTTCTTCATGTCAAAATGCGTCTTGCAGAAATACTTTGTGGTCTTGAATTCTTCCGACTGTTCGATGTCAAAATGGTCAAGCATACTGTCATCGGTAGCCGTAAAGTCACGTGCAGCCTGTCCGGCCAGCCAGCCTGTTGCCATATCCGCAATCTTGGCTGCAGGAACCAGAAAGTCCATCTTCTCAGATATTGTGGTTGATACCTTGTGGTCATTGATGGAAATGGAGCGTGAAGTCTGCTTGGCCTTTCCGAACACATCATTCTGTGCCCACTCCAGCGTTTCCTTGTTACGTGCCGCACCCATGAAGATATTACCGCAGGTGGTGATAATCTTCTGCATACCTACCTTGCCGTAGTCAGCTTCCAGCTGAGGAAGCTCCTGGAAACCTAAAGTCACGGCAACCTTGTTGGAACGAGCCGTACCGATAAGACGGTCTATCTTGTGAAAGTACAGTGTCGGAAGTTCATCCACGATGATGCTCACCGGGATGTTACCCTTTGAGTTCACCCTTGTAATCAGGCGGTTCAGTACCAGGGCATTGAGCGAGCCGATAACTTGTTCCTTTTCCGGGTCATTGGCAATCACCAGATAGCTCGGATTAGCCTTGTCAGAAATCTTCAGGTCGAAATCATCCCCGGTGAATACCCAGTACGCTTCCGGAGACACAAGACGTGCGGCATTCACACGAAGCGTACCGACCATACCTTCAAGCTGGTCATTCGCCTTATTCTCGTATGCACTCTTGAAAGGAGCCATCAGCGAAGCAATCCTGTCATCCTGCATCAGAATATTGAATACCTGGTCGTATGGTCTCCCAAGAAATGAAAGCACATGCGGCATATCCGAAAACTCTCCGGTTACGGTATCCGGTTCCACCTCATTGCCATGTTCGTCCTCATACCAGCACCTCTGAATCAGAATCTTCCTGCCGGTCCTGTCCTTATAACTGTATCCGTTCAGGTCCACAAACATACGGTCCTCGTCAGTCGATACGTCATTGCCGTTCTCATCCACGAAATCAAGGACCACATTGCCGTCCTTGTCTATGGCATTGAAGTCATCCCAGTTGCGTATGACAATCTCCAGCTTCTTTCCCTCCAGTGATATGAAACGCTTCAGTTTCCTGCCGTTCCTGAATCCTACCGGATGGAAGTTTACAAAGAAATAGATGATGGCAGCCAGGAAGTTTTCCGCAGAATTAGTGAAGAATGCTTCCGATCCGCCCTTCTTCTCTCCACCTCCCTTGTTGAGCGAGGCCAAAAGAGTAGCCGCCGTTTCAGAAGCGGCAGCCAAATCGGGGATATATTTCCGCTGAATCGGATTGATACGGTTGGAGTATTCCACATCGGTAAAATTTACTATACGGAATCCGCAGTTCTGAGGCAGTTTACCAGCTTTCCTGTTCTTACAGTACTGATAGAAAAGCGTCTGTGCAAGTGTCGGAAACTTGAAGTCATATACCATCATGGCAAATCCCTTTGCTGAATGCTGCCTGATGAACGGGTCAATGATACCGAAAGACTTACCCGAACCCGGCGTACCCAGTACAATCGTGCCACGGAACGGATTGATGATATTGATCCATCCTTTGTGCATTTTCTTTTTCCAGTAGTATATCATTGGAATGTTCACCGAATAATCATTGCTGACCAGCGTTTCAGACTGTTGGAACGATTCGTTCTCAAAGTTGAAACGGTCCTCACCAACCTTGTAGTTGTAATACTTGGCAATGCCGTCCAGTCCCTGATGTACCAGCATGGTACCGACTACCGAACAGACCGCATACATAAGCCTGTTGGCCGGAAATCCCAGCCAGCTGAACCCGAAACTCATGCCGTGGAATACAAAACAAAGCCCTACAAGTGTCAGACCGGCCAGTACCGGATAGATGACCATAGTCCTTACATTGAACTTCAGCGACTTTTCAGCTTTTGTGCCGATACAGACAATACAGATGCATATCAGTTCGGCCACCTTGCATCCCGATACGGAATTGAATACCCTGAACCGTGCCAGCAGGTCGAGTACGAACTGTGTAACCCTGTTGTCTGCCGTAACAGGCAGATTCATGATGATTTCAATAATCAGAAAGATATAGATGCAACTCCTGAAGTAGTTGTACATCTGCTGCTGTTCCCTTGTCTCTTCAAATGCCATACGCTCTAAATGTATATGAATTTGCTAAAATGGAACCTTTATACCCAACAGCAGACCGTTGCGGAAGGTATCCCCATGCAGGAAGTTCACATTGTTCTTCTGTATGACAGAGAACTCCAGTCCGCTGCGGAACACATAGCTGTATTCAAATCCGGCCTCCAGTCCGAAGAAGAACTTCTTCTGTACCGCACCGAACTGAGGCCCCAGACGAAGGCGCATCATGCCGTTCTTGTACCGTGCCAGACGGTGCTTGTAAACCATACTGCCATCCCAGAAATATCCTTTCCAGAAATTGTGACATACCGGCTTCTGCCAGTGATTCCCGACCTCACCGTATACTTCGACCGCATTTCCGTATGAAAGCGGAAACTCATAACCCAAAGTGGCATTCAGCGTACTTGGAAAAAGGAATCCGGCATTGACGGAAACCTTTCCGGTCTGTGCCGATGTACCGATGAATGCAACCGAGCACAACAGAATGAACAGAATCTTTTTCATGGCCTATCTTTTTATGGAATGATCAATATAATAGTAGGGGTAATAGTCGGCACCGTCCAGAATATCCGAGTCGAAGCCGTCTGCATTGAGAATGTCCTCATACTCGATGGTGAGTACCACTACACGTCCGCTTATCTGGTTCTCGGAAATCTCCAGACGGAGCACCTTCTCTTCAGGGAAAGTCAGCTTCGGAATCACAAGCACGTTCCTGTAGTCCTTTTTGAACTTACGGGTGTTGTTCATGGAGAATACCGGAGTAAGCTCTATGGTCTGTGAGTTGGTTGCCTTTGTCTCCTTTTTGTCAGTAAGTTTTACCCTTATTTCCTCAATGTCGTATGCAATCCTAGTCCTGTTCTTCAGCGTATAGTCCAGAAAGAAATAGTCACCGATGGAATAGATGTTGTTGATGTATGCCCTTATTCCGTTTTTGTCTGATACAATCTGGTTGAACTTTCTTCTGCTTCCATAGACAGCCCAGGCATATCGTGCAATCTCGGCCATAGGCATGGAAACCTCCGGATTGATATAGGACTGCGTCTCATTGTAGGATACATTGTAGATGGTAGAAGCACAATCCGGTGATTCGGTATAGAGAATGTCATACTGGGCAATATGACGCTCACCGATAATGGTGAGTGTACCCAGCAGTTCGTTTTCCTTGTAACCTTCCGACGATATGGAATCATTCTCCAGATAAGGCTTGATGCGGACGATATTGTCTGTACACTGGTTGCCTATAATTTTAGTAGTGGAAATATCCACCATTTTGATGTTCTCGGGCATGACAATGTGCGTAGTCACTTCTCGGTTGATGTATATCTTCTCGTTGGCCGACAGATGTACGGCTATGCCTGTGATAAGGCATATTATCAGAAAAATTCTGGTTTTCATATTGAGTAATCTTTATAGTTTATGAATGGTACTGTTATAATCGGATATAAACGCAATATTAAGTAGCGGTATATTAGCGTGCATCCTCCGAATTTATCAGATAAACAATAGTATTGTACTTGATTTTCGCCTTGTTCTTTCTGATATTGGAAGATATGGCAGAAGTTGCAGAGTTATACATATTCTGCAGTGACTGGAGTGCAATGGCCTCCGTGGAAATACCTGTACTGTAACCGTCACTGGATTCAAAACTGATATTCTGCTGTACCGTATTGGAACCTGCATCCTTCATAAAATCACGGAATGCCGATTCAGGCACATAGAAACCTTCCATACCGTCATTGTCAAATACAGAAAGCTTGACCTTGATGAACCTGTCGCCGATAAGGATACTGGTTATGGAAGCCCTGACACGCTGCTGTCCGAAACCTGTTACCGTTCCATAGAGGTAAGTTCCCTTTTTCAGCTTTGTACCGCTTACCGTCACATCGTCCAGAAGCTTGAACCGCAGACGTGTACCTTCATGCGCCTTTGTAGTCTGGTCAATCATGGCACGTATCAGCTTGTTTTCGGCAAATTCATCCGGAGCAGTAACTGTATTGAACCTGTCGGCATTGGTGTCATCAGACTTGATTACCAGACTCGGACGGTTGCGTTCCCTTTCCTCCTGACGTACTCTGGCTATGGAATCAGCCCTGTGCTTTCTTTCCGCTTCCTCTGCTTCCGGGTCTTTGATACCCAGTCCGCTTTCAATGGCCTTCTGCCGTTCATAGCTCCTTCGCTGAATCTCTTCAAGGTCACGTGCAAACTCATCCTGTGAGGAATAGCCCATACCTCCGTAACCCGTTTCACTGTTTCCCGAAGGACCGTTCCCGTAAGCATATGCATTGATATGCTTTCTTGATTCGGCAAGGGAACGCTCCAGTTCTTCAAGTTCCCTCTGCTGTCGCTGTCTTTCAGCTTCGGCTGCATCCAGACGGTTCAGCTCTTCCTCGCTGTAGCCGTGTTCCAGTTCCTCCTTCTTCTGCTCTTCCTCCCCGATACCGCTTACGGCTGTGAAGGCATCCTCGTCACCGAAACGTCTGGACATCTCATACATCTTGTCTCCGGCTTCCTCGGCATTGGCCTGGGGAAGCTCCATGTTGATACGGTCTGTAGCTACCGTTCCGGCAGTCTCCTCACCACCGGAGAAGGTCTGCATCACAAAGTATACCAGTGCGCACAGCGGAACGAATATGACCAGCGGAAAGATATACTTGGGCTGTTTGAAATTAATCTTAATCATGGGTTATCATTGTTTTTAATGGATTTGACTATATTTTCCAGCTGCCGGTATTTGAGGATGATCCGCAAGGAATCCTCACGGCTCTTTACAGGTATGGCAATCATGGAGTCCAGTTCATGACGCAGTAACTGTCCCTTCACCGTCATGTCCGTCAATACACTGCGGTGAATGTCCTTGTTTGCCTGGATGGTACGGAATCCCTGAAACACCGGTTCCATTGCGGCTATCGAACTGACATCCGGCTCACTCTGTTTCCCGTTGCCGGAATCTATGGCAACGGTACTGACAAGCAGTAGAAGCAGTGTCCCTGCTACACCTGCGAATGTCGTTTTCGGATGTTTAGCCGCCCATCTGTTGGCCAGTCTGATTCTTGCGGCCAGACGGTATCTTGTTCCGATGACACCCAGTTTGGGCTGCAACCACGACCTGACAAGCAGTTGCGTTTTCAGACGGCTTTCCTGTATCTTTTTTCTGAATGATTTCATAATATCAGTATATCAATAGTCCAAATCCTTGTTTTCAAGAGTCCTCCAGCCGGTAATGAGCAGACCGTGCGGATTGTTCCTTGTCCTAGGTACGGACTCGATGTAACCTGTTGTCACCATCGAGCGTCTGATGTCCCTGGTCCTGCGCTTGATAAGCTGCGTACCGTAATAGGTAAACTTCCGTTCATGTTCGTCAAACTGAATGGAGTCACACATGATGGTACAGACAGCCGAAGAGGAAATGATGTCCGAGTAGAAACCGTTCTCGTCCATGGCCTGTTTCTGTTTCAGTGCAGTCCCGTCAGCCATATACATCGCTTTCCCTACTGTCCATTTGATATAGTCGTTGTCGGGCGGCAGGTTGAAGAAATACTGGTGGAACAGCTGTATGTGCGCCTTGGCCTCCATGGTGAAGTTGGCTTCCAGCCGTGCACGCTCGGCAAGAAACGGAATGTCTCCGTCAAGTACATAAATCTGCTGCCTTTCCTCGTTGACAAGGGAAATGCAGCACCAGACCGTAAAGGCACAGATGACGGTGCAGCCTCCAATTACCGCAAATACCGTCATCATGGCCAGTCTGGTTTTCTGTGCAAGTGATTCGATAAGCATATAATGAAAGATTTTAAGTTATTTGACCAATGACCTGACAGCTGAACCTGTTCCTTTCATGGCAGAACCTGCCATACTTCCGGCCATACCACCTGCAGCCGAAGTGATGCCCATTGCAGCCGAACCGGCAACGGAACCCGTACCCGAGCTTACACCTCCCGGAATCAGCCATGATGCCACTTCAGGAACGAAGCGTATGATATAGGCACCCACGAGCATACCCATGGCATACATACAGTTGGAGCCTATTCCCTGCAGTCCCAGTGCGCCGATCTGTTCCCATGAGTTTACCGAGCCGTGCAGCAGATGGTCGTATGCCACCAGGTCCTGCTGCAGGTTATAAAGAAGGATGAAGTCTATATAATAGATGCACATATAGGTAACGAATCCCCATAACGAGAGGGAAAGGAACTTGGACATCCACTGGCTCCAGGCCGAGTTCCATGGCGGTGCCAGCGAGAGAGCAAACATGATCGGACAGAATATCATCATGATGGCCATGAAAATCCTCTGTGCCACGAGCATCCCGTAATACGACATCTGGAAAATCAGTTCCCCGACAAAACGTATGACATCGTTTATCCATTCACTGACCTTCGTCTCAGCCGCCACGGCAGCCCTCTGTGCGTAGTTGTTGATGGTCGAGCCCAGATTCTCCACATTATATATAAGCTTGTCCCACCAGGCAGCATCCTGACCGATTTCGGCCACCTGCTTTGCCGTGGCTATGGAATCCTGCACGGTTCTCAACCTGTCAAGATATTCACTCTGTTTCTGTGCCACCTTCAGCTCGAAGGCAGCCACTTCCTTGTTCTTTGCCTTGGCCATAGCCCATGTAGCGGACTCCAGACTCTTTCCCGGAACCTGCAGAGCCGAGCATATCCATGAAGAGGATGAAATACACAGGGAAATGCCGATGATGCGCAACAGCTTCATGACATCCATACCACGCCTTCCGAGCATCATCATCCAGCATTCGTATGAACCGACACACAGGGCCAGACACAGACCGAGAGCCTTTGCCATTGAAACGGCATCACCGAGAACGGCCACATTGGGAAATGTCTCCATAGCTGTCAGCAGCTTTTCCAGACTTTCGTCAATGGCCGGAAGTCCTATTGTCAGCGGAATAAACAGTAGATTCATGTTTGATTTTATTATTTGTTTAATATTATTACCTGAATTGTCATCAATAATAGAGAATGTCTAATAATGTGTAGCGGCAACGGCACAAAGGTGTGCAGTCCTGTTGACCAGTTCTGCCATCCTGGATTTGGCTTCCTCGTATGCCTTCTGCCGCTTGGCGTTCTCCAGTCCATAACCGACACCGGTTTTGTGTATATAGGCTATATCCGCACAGAGTATTTCATTCTGGCGGCTCAGCTCGTCCACCTGATAGCGGAGCTTGCCGTCACTCTTCTGCATACAGTAGAGCAGTCCGTCCGTGATACAGTCCTGCATACGGTTGAACTCGTCCTTGTAAGTGGCATACATCAGGTCAACATTTCTGTCAGCCTCCCTTGCCAGTTCTTCCTTATACAGTTCCTCGATATATTTGCGCTCACTCTCCACTTTCTTGATTTTCTGCCTCTGCGTCTCTTCGGCAGTCACACGCACCGGCATGATACGTTTCACATCAGACTTGGGTTCCTTGAAACGGACACGGAATCCGGAGTTGAACCAGTCCCATTTCCAGTACATTTCCGCACCTGAGTATTTCTTATGCAGGAAAAAGTAATACCAGTCCGGAGCAAAATCCCACGGACCGTTCTCCATTGACTTCCACTGCTTCTGCTTTTCACTGTCACTGACTATGCTTTGGGCATTGGCAACAGTAACTGTACCTGAAACTGACATGCAGAACAGGCATAATAATATAATTCTAACCTGCATATCCCTGATTCCATTTGTTGATTACACGCTCAGCTATCTCATTCTTCACATTGGAGTTCAGTATCTCCCAGATATAGTCCGGCTTCCATCCGCAGTCCGTGACAAGGAAACAGTACAGATTAGCATTGTCTATTATGTACCTTGCCCTGTCGATGGAAGCCTTCAGTGTCATTACCAGATTCAGCTTCTCATCCATGGAAGCCTTCATCAGGTTTATACCCGAAGCGGCTACGGATGCATACAGTCTGTAGCAGTGTTGTATCTCCCTTGATATTGCTACGTTGGCATCGGCATAATACCATGCCACGAAAGGCTTCTTCGATACATAAATGAAAGTATTACCGGTAAAGTCCTTGTATTCCGTTACCAGCTGATACAGTGAGTTGGCTGTTGAAGAAATGGCACCGGCCAGCACCAGGTATGAATAGGCATTGTTCAGCCTTGTATCCAGAGTGCTCCGGACATCATTGAACTTTTCCGCACCCTTTTCAATGAGCGACTGCTCGCCATAGCTTGTGGCCACTCTTGTAAGAGCCTTGTCCTCGTCCTTCTTTATGGCCTTGTGCAGGGCTATGAGTGCTTCGATGGTCGGCAGGTCTTTGGGTATGATGAAAGCGGAAGCCTTTACAGGCAGCAACAGCATTATAATACCGGCTGATATGATACTTATATTCCTGATTCTCATGACAGACACATACATATTAAGGGTTAATAATTTGAAGCAACCAGTCCGTTCCAGTCCTGTACAAGATTCCCCACATGATTCTTCATGGTCACCACATTTGCCCATCCTTCAGGGTCAATGGCAAAGAAGAGGTCGTTTGCAGTGGCATACTGTGCCATCAGAACCATCCCTTCCACCTTATAGCGTATCCTGTTCAGGTCAGTATAGATGCTGTTGGCCAGTGTCAGCCTTTCATACCTGTCCAGCAGGTTGTAGCCGTCATCCTTTTTTTCTGCAGTTGCCTGTCCCTGCAACGGATTGGGAATCCTGGCATTGTTCACAATATTGACGAAGTTGCCGACCAGCTGCTGGGTTTCCGCTACAAGATTGCCGAGTTCGTTCAGACAGAGCAGCCTGTTTGAAAATTTTGCCCTGTTTACCGTACTGACAAGTACCGGAACATTTCGCAGAATATCCAGAGCGCACAGGCCTATTTCCTTATAATAAAGACTTTCAGTCCCGAAACCGGATATATTCTCCATACTCAGCTTGTATAGTTCCTTCATGGTAGCCATACTCACCGTATAGAGTTCCACCTTCTGTTTCTTGGCGGCAATGGTATCCACACGCTGGTTGTGCTGTTCCTCGATAAGCTTCTGTGAAGCGGTATTGGCCATGACAATCTTCAGACAGTTGCGGTCGAATACGATTCTCCAGGCAGCATGTGCATTAATGCAGACAAATGCAGAAAGCATTATAACCGATATGATTCTTAATACTGTTCTTACCATAGTGACATAACTTTTTGATGTTGGTTGACTTTTCTTGCAAACTCCAGATACAGAAGCCCTCCATCCGCCTTGCGGTCTTCCTCAATACGGGTGATGGCCTCCTGCAGCGTACCGTACCGAGCAAGATAAATCTTCAGTGCCTCCTTTTCGGTACGTTCTGTAGTATATGCCCAGTAGCATTCAGGTGCTTCCTCCACGCCGTACACATCCGAGTGTTGTCCCCGGCAAATCCACACCTCCTTGAAGTAGCTTCTTCCCTCATGGTTGTTCAGCGCATTGATGGTGAAAATCTGCTGACGCTGTATGTCTGTGAGTCCCAGAATGGCTGCAATATCCTCATACCTGTCCTTGAACTTGGTCTGGTCAAGCAGAATCTTCACATCCGAGTTGTTGATGATGGCCTCCTTCACGATAGGGGAATCAATCACGTCATTAAGCTCCTGTGTGACCACACCGGCTATTCCGTGGAACTTCCGGACGGTCTTATACAAATATTTTATATATTCTGCCATGGTAGGTGAAGCGATTGCCTTCCATGCCTCTTCAATGATAAGAGCCTTCCGTCCCTTCTTGATACGCATCTTCTGCAGGAACACGTCCATGATAATAAGCACCACAATCGGAAAAAGCACCGGATCATCCTTTATTTTATCTATTTCGAACACAATGAAACGCTCGTCAAACAGGTTGATGTCCAGGTCGGAGTTCAGCGTCATCTCCAGCTCGCCGCCACGGTAGAACTGTTTCAGTATGGCCGCAAAATCATGTATATTGAAACTGATTTTCTCCAGCTGTGTAATCTGCGGAATGCGCTCCAGGGCAAACTCATAGTAGGAATTGAACGATAGTTCCTGAACCTTCAGCCTGCACTTCTGTTCCTCCATGTGGTCAATCTGCCTGTCTATCTTAATCAGCATGGAATTGTTATAAAGTTCCCTCTTATATTTTTCTATGATAGTAAGTGCACGTTCCTTTTCCGATTCTGTGGCCGCTTCATCATTAATCAGGGCAGTCAGTGAGCGGCACTGTCGTATCAGCTTCAGACGGCGTACTTCGGAAGGCAGCAGCAGGGCACGGCTTTCAGCCTTCTCCTGAACCTCTTCCGTATTTATCTGCCTGTCGATGTCCTCCATGCTGTGCGTGTACTGTTCATAGTCATCCTCCATCTTGGCGGCGACCAGCAGTTTCTGCCTCAATGCCTCACGCTCACTGTCACTGAACCCTTCAAACGGATTGAAATAGGCCTCGTAATATTCCACGATGGTCTGGTTTATCAGCATGTCCTCAATCTTTGTTGGAAATGCGTTACCCTTGAATATCAGGAATATCAGCGATTTAAGGAAGTTCTTCTTCTCACCGAAATTGAGTTCATATTCTTCCTTAGTAACCTTGAACGGATTCATGGAGATGGGCTTCTCCTTCGAGTAGGCTATGTATGTACCCTTGTAATATCCGCATATGCCTTCGTAGGAATCACCCGTATCCACCATGACCACATCCGTATTCTGTTCCAGCAGCTGACGTACCACACTGTTCATGTGGAACGACTTGCCGGAACCTGAAGGACCGATACAGAAGAAGTTGGCATTGTCCGTCATCTTCCTTTTGCCTTCCTTGCCGGTAATGTCAATGCAGACAGGCAGTCCCTGACGGTCGGTGTAGTATGTGGTCAGCGGTGTATCCTCAGACTCCTTCAGATGCTCCTTGAAGAAAAAGCACAAGGCAGCATCCGAAAGCGTCAGGAACAGGTCATAGTCCGGGTTGAATGCATAGCCGTTACCGGGAAAACAGTCCATGAAAAGTTCCAGCTGGTTGTAGGCCGTTCTTGACGGCATGATGCCGCACTCATACAGCTTTGTCTCCAGAAAGGAAGTTACAGGAGTAACCTTGTCAGGCGGACAGCTGACCAGAATGTTGAAGTTGCAGTACACAAGCATGGTACTGTCAACGGCCAGCCTGTCCAGCACTTCCTCAATGTCAGCCCTGGCAATACGGTTGCTCGGGTCTGGCATGGAACCGTGACGCTTCGCCTTGGCCTGAAGTTTTCGCAGCAGCTTCCTCTGTCCCGGTATCTGAATGACCTGGTTAAACACCACACAGTCCGAGTAGGGGACACCGGTAAGGAAAGAAAGCAGGTCGGTTGCGATACCGTAGCCGTTGATGTTCATCTGCGTGTACGGCTTTACCATGGAAGGCAGGTTTATCTCGTCAATGTCCACCAGCGGATAGGAACGGATAATCCGGTCACCTGTCCTGAGATATTCGTCTGAAGCCTTGAAGTTGGTCATCGAGAACGGTCCGTGCCGGAACTGGAATGCCATGAAACGGTGGCAGTACTCGCTGACTTCCTCCTTGCCGAGCTTTCTGTGCCGGATATGCTTTTCCGTCAGAATATCATCCGTCTTTGATACCTTGGCATGGAAATCGAGCCATCTCTTCGGGTCGTACTGGATGAACTGGTTCTTCTGTGCCTCCTGGGTGAGGATAAGAAAAGTCCTTATCTCTGTGAACTCTCTTCCCTCGAAGTATCTGAAATAACTCCTCGTCAGGAACTCCGCATCATCCGGCACGTCATGGTGATATGCCTGTTTGCACATAATATCCTGCTTCTGCAGCGCATATCCCTCACCGATGGTCTGAAGGATATTGGATAGCACGTCATGAAACAGCATGTACTGCTGCGCATCCGTACAAAGCTGCTGGACCGGATTGGTTATTTCGAAGATAACGGACGGCTCGCCTCTGGCCGAGAACAGCACGACATTGCCGTCCGTCTCCTCCAGCTGCGCATAGAGTCCGTCAAAAATTCTTTTCCTTTTGTGTGCCATACTGTATAAAGTGATTTACTGTTCTTTTCTCAGACTTCTGTAGATATAGATACCTCTTGCCCTTTTCTTGTTGTGGAGTCCTCCACGCTGCTTGATGTAGATGGTTATCAGTCCCACCAGTGCCATGACCATCATGGCTATGAACCCTGCAATCTTCCCTAAGGCGATTGAGAAACCGATGAAGCCTACGAATGATATGCCTATGGCTGCCGCTGCCAGAGTGAGGAAACGGCCGCGTATGCCCATAAACTCCAGCGGTTTCTGCAATCCCTTGAACACAGGGTATCCTTCCTGATTCATTGTCATGCCGGGTAAGGATTACTGGAAGAATAGCGGAAGAGCTTCCGAAAGTGCGATGAATGCGATACAGCCTCCGATGGTAAGCATGATGGTCTTCTTCACGTCCTGGTCTCCGTTCTGCATCTTGAAATAGACGTTGAAGGCACCGACCAGAACGATAACGGCAGCAATGGCCTTCATCAGGTTCGATACCGGAGTCTGGTAGGAACTGACTTCCTGGGTGGCTTTGGTAAAACCTGCTGCACCCTTGCTTCCAGCCATTACGTTTGATGTGGAAATTACGAGTGCAATGGCAGCCACCACACACTTCTGTCCAAAACTTGAACCGATGAAACGCTCCGTAAGATTCCGGGCACTTTTCTTTATTATCTGCATTTCTGAATAATGTTAAAGGATTTCATCGCCAAAGAAACAGATGTCACTAAAGGAACGGTATATATAATATCAGGCATTCTCACAGCTGAAGATAACGGCACCGAGATCACTGGTACCGGTCTCTGCCAGTCTGTTTATTTCCTGAATGATATTCTCTACCAGAATGCCGTCAGTCATGATGGCCTCCCGGTAAACGTGTCTGGAAGATTCTGATTTGGATGCAGATTTCTCTGTACCATCAGAATTATTGCTTTCATTATTTGATTCGGGATTCTCCGTATTACTCTGTTCTGAACTTTGTTCTTTGGATTCAGGTTCATCCCGGTTTATTTTTATCGGCCTGAAGTTTCGTGCCTCTTCCGATATGTCTATGTCCTCTTCTTTATGGCTGTCCTGCTCGGCATTCTGTGCGGCCTTTGCCCTCTGGAAGTCCATGAAAATCATTGCCGCATAGTAGAATACCATTGCCACGAAGAGAAGGAATACTATCTGTCCGTACTGCATGGCTGTTGTAATATAATGTTGGAAGAAAGGGTGGAACTGTCCTGCGGAAGCGGAAGGATATGCAGTCCCAGTCTGATACCCCGGCTTTCCAGACGTTCCCTGCGTTCCGTAGTGCCGGTATAATAAATCACGTTGTGTTCCTCACTGATGATGTATCCGTTTGACTTCATGTTTGAGCGTACCCTTACCTTTGCCCTGTTTGAAATGACACGGATACCGGTTACAGGTTCCAGTCCGAAGACGATACGCCGTCTTTCCCTCTTTACCATCTGGATACGGATACGTGAGGAAATCCTGTGCTTCTCTTCACTGCTGCGTTTCAGTCCGAGTGCAGCAGCTATGCGTCCGACACTCATCCGGGTAATACCGAGAGCTTTCCCTATCTCAGAGAAGGAACACTCCTGAAAGTGGTTTCTTATATAGTCGGCACGCTCCATCCATCTGGATTTGGCCATTTTTACAAGTCCAAGTTCACGGGCTTTCAGCTTGACGGTCGATTCGCTCAGATTGAGAACGGCAGCTGTATAGGCTGTGGTCTCTATCGGATACAGCTCGACAAGAGCGGCCAGCATCCTGTCAGTCCAGTCTGTTTTTTTCATATCCTACAGATTATAGCTGTTAAACAAAGATTTCTTTTCCCTTCTGTATTCTGCCAGACGTGGCAGGTAGGACTTGAAGAATGCCCTTACAATGGCATTCACCAGGTCAGAGCGGCATCTGCCATGTATATCGCAGTCGTCCAATGAATCCGCAAGGTCACGGTCAAGCTTGCAGACAAGCCTTTCAGTCTTATCCGTTCCGAAACCGTCCGATTGCAGATAATCCATGAAGTCATCCCAGCATCCTGTATCCGAAAGGGAAACAGCAGTATCCTTTTTCAGTGTTTCATTATTATTTTCTTTTTGCTCAACCTGCGTTCCTGCGGTATCTTCCGTCAATATAAGTTCTGAATCATTGATACCTCTTGTCAGGTCATCTATTTCCGGTATATCCTTACTCATAGTGCTATGGTTATTGAAGTTTACTGATTATTCTGGTTCTTTATTCTGATTTTCGTTACTGTCCTGTGAAGCTTCATCAGACGGCTGTGCCTTCTTTTTCTTCTTAGGTTTGGGATTCAGATTTTCCGTCAGCTGTATGCCTTTGAGTTCTTTTTCCCTTATCGGTTGAAGTGTATCGAAGATACTCTGATAGACCTTGTCAAAGACTGGTGTAACGATAGTGGCCTGCATATCCAGTGCTGCCATGGTACTGAAACGTTCCATATCCGCACGTTTGGGAATCTTTGCTGTAACATACCCATAGTTGGAGAAGGTATCCCTTGCATTGTCCCAGATAAGCAGTTCGGAACGCTTGCCGATTCTTCCGTCATTCAAATTGGGAATGATGAAGAGTCTGGCTTTCATCCTTTCACCGACAGCCTTTTTCAGCCGGTCAACAAACATGAGGAAACTGGCCGTGGACGGAACGGTTACCAGATCATAATGAAATGGAACTATGATGATATCCGAGTTGACGAACATGGGTATCAGCCCTTCCGCTTTCAGACTGCCGGGAGAGTCCATAAGCACAACGTCAATTTCAGGATCGTTGTGCAGTTTCTCCATAAGGGAAGTCATCATCGCCTTATCGTTTGCTTCGTATGCCCATACCTCGTATGGCATTTCCTGTTCGCCATATTTTCTGATGTCGGCCTTTCGGCACTTCATGATGGAGTGCTGGAAATCGCAGTCAATCACCACAACCCTTACACCCTTTGTCACCAGATAGTTGGCAAAGGTGACGCAGAGGGTAGTCTTTCCTACACCTCCCTTCTGATTAGCAAATGTCACTATAACCGGAGTCTGTATCATTTCAAGTTTTGATTGATTTTGTGACAAATGTATCAACCAAGGTATTCAGATAAGAAATGCACAACACATTTGTGATTTAGGTTGTATAAACCGGAATATGTAGGATGTCAATTATCGGGTTATTATGATTTTTTTAGCTGAAAATGTTACAGTAAAAAGTCTATTGCCTTAGAAATCTCGTATTGAATTGATATTTATAAAAATATTATAGACAGAAAATCAGGAAATTTTGTACATTTGATGTATATACATTAAATTTTAAGGATTAGTATGGAAGAAAAAATATTAGTAGAACCGCTTAGAGACAGATTATATTATGCATGTGATTCCTGTCTTACCTATATCGACAGCAGAACTTTAATAATTAATTCTGAAGATATTCCTTTGGGAATGGAAAGTAAACCGGAGCTTATCAATACACACAAGTATTTTATCCTTGAATCCGGAGATTTGGTGCCATGCAATGATCTCTATAATGAAGAATGCAGACTTTTTAATGCAATCCGTTTTGAACATGATGAAGAAATCAGAAAATATGCAATGGAGTGCGTTGTCAGAGGACTGCTTGAAGATTATGGCAATGATAAAGAATCTGTTAATGAGGAATTCATTATCACAAAGGCTGTATGTTATATGGATGAAATTGGTCTTCACAACGCTGCCAGATATACAAATGAAATAAAAAACGTTTACCGGAATGAGGTGAAACGCTAATTAATAATGATATAATTGATGACACCAGTATTAAAATTAACAATAAGTCAAGAAGAAAATTCAGAATTGCCCGTAATCTGCAAACTGACAGAAGCAGCTTTTGCAGATATGCAGGAAAGCGATCATCAGGAGCATCATTTAGTGGACAAACTGCATAAGTCCGATACATATATTCCGGAACTGTCGCTGGTCGCAAAAACGGAAAAAGGAGAGTTAGTAGGATATATTTTGTTGACGAAAGTGGAAATCGTTTCAGAAAGTGAAGTCCATACATCTTTGGCTGTAGCTCCGCTTGCCGTTCTTCCTAAGTACCAGAACAGAGGCATAGGAGGAATGTTACTTAAAGAAGCACATAAAAGAGCAGCCGCACTTGGATATGGAACAGCTGTCCTGCTTGGGCATAAAGACTATTATCCACGCTTCGGTTACCGCAAAGCAGCTAACTATGGTGTCACGTTTCCGTTTGATGTGCCTTCTGAATATTGTCAGGTTATCGAACTGATACCTGATGCATTGAAAAGCATTAAGGGAATTGTACGTTACCCAGCTGTTTTCTTTGAATAAATAGATATTGGTTCAGTTTGTACATTCCAAACTTAACAGGGTATACAGAACTGAACCAATATATTTCATCGTACAGCTTTGTTATCCGAAAAGCAGGAAGCATTTATGCGGTATACCTTATGAGGCATTTCTTCTCCACGATAATGCTTGACAACAGAATCAATCGGTATCATACCATTCCTTATCGCAACTTTTTGTGATGCAATATTGTTGTCACGGATTATTGAATACATTGCATCGAAATGCAATGTACTGAATCCATAATCCCGACATGCCGTAGCAGCTTCTATAGCATATCCCTTGTGCCAATATTTGTAAGCCAAAAGATATCCGACTTCCGGAACCATCATATCGTTGTATTCCTGCATCGTTATTCCGCATTGTCCAATCATTTCGCCGCTCTCTTTCAGCACGACAGCCCAAAGGCCAAATCCGAAATCTTTGTAGCGTTGGAGTTGTTTTTGCATCCACACCATAGTTTCTTCATCATTAAAGGCTCCATTATAGGCGTACATTACTCTTTCATCCTGCAAAATAGAACGAAGAGAATCCATATCGGAAACGTTCATTTCACGCAACAGCAATCTCTTTGTTTCTAAAATCAGATGTTCCATATACAAACAGTTTCATTATAAATACAATTCTTCAATAAAATGGTTAGGATGCCCCTCCATATTTACCTTGATATATCCTATTGGAAAAATGAATAAACGAATCAAAAACATTTAAGATGTTATGCGTCCGGAATGGGAATCAAGGGAACGGCATCCCTATTTTGTACTTTCCTTTATAACATCCGTATCTATTTGATATACTTCTTCAATAAGAACATAGTTGTAACCTCTCAATATGCATTGCTCCAGATTATACCTGTTGGTTTTAATCATGTCATCGGCAACAATGTCCGTAGACAACCTTTTCTCTATCACACTTCCGTATTTTACAATGTCCGCAAAGTGCTGTCTTATATACTCTTCGCTGAATATCAGATAAATATATTTTATATCCCGCATATAATCATCCGCAAAGTCTTTTTCCCATCCGAATGGTATATAGCATCCTTCCACTATAAGGTTCTGTCTGTTTTCAATGCAGGTCTTTATGATTTCCCGCACAACAGGCCACAGAAAATCTGTCAAAACTGAATCCGGACTTTCAGGAGACAAATTTGTCTGCCCGCTCCTGATAAGCCCCATCTTCAGATGGTCTATTGACAGATATGAATATTTGTATTTCTCCGACAGTCTTTGTGCAAGCAAGGTTTTTCCCGTATGCGTGTCACCAGCAATCAAAATAATCATAACAAATTGGTCTACAACTTTTCAATAAAATGAATCGGATATTTATCCCAGTATTCTTTATACATCCAGTTTTCTTCTTTGGTAAAATTCAGCTGATACAATCGAAATTCAACTAAAAAATTCTTTGGTTGCCACAATTCCTCATACGTGTAGCAGTATTTTATACCGCAAACCTGCATTACATTACCGCTTCTTGGATTGTTCCTGTCATGTGTGGCAGTAATGTACTTCTTTACTCGTTCGACAACAGCCTTGCCTGCCTCCGAAGCGATACCTCTGTGCCAAAATTCTTTACGGAGCCCATAGCTAAAATCATGGTGTTCTTCCATATCAACTTTAACATATCCTATTGGATAATTGTCGTCTTTCAGACAAATGGCATAAGCGTATGCTTGAGGTTGTTCATATTTGACTGCATACCTTTCCGCATAGAATTTCTTGGTTTCTTCAATATCTTTTAGAGGAAACCAAGGCAGGAATCTGTTGACTTCTTCATCTTTCAGAATAAGGAAAAGAGCCTCAATGTCGTTTTCTGTAAACTTCCTTAATATCAATCTGTCTGTTTCTAATGTAGGGGTATTCATATTATAAACTGCATTCAAATAAAAACATTTCACAACAATCATCTATAGCGATTTCCTTTTCAAAGGAAGAATAGGTTTTGATTTCCGCAAATCCAACTTCCCTCAAAAAGTCTTCCATTTCACCATATTTATAAAGATGGGTTTGAAAGTCCATAAATTCTTGCTGTAACAATTCTGTACCATTATACAGTTCGTAGACACCCGGTGAAAATTGGGTTTGGCTTTGCTCGTCATAGTGATTCTTGCTTTTCAGGATTAAGTCAAATCCTTCTTCCGTTTTTACGGAAACCGAAACTTTATAGTCTTCATCATCCACGCATCTGTTTGCGATTGTATCAACAGCAAAAACAAACTTCCCTTTCGGCCTCAGAATCTCTTTCATCTTCAGCAGAATATTCTTGCATTGACTAATGTCTGTAAACAATGATACCGAACCGGAAGTAATCAGAATATAGTCGAATTTCCCTTCAGGAGAATAGGTAGTTATGTCTGCCTGAAAGACTTGAGCGTTTGGGGATTTTTGCTTTAATTTATCTAGCATTTCAACAGAAAGGTCTATCCCGCTAATATCAAACCCTTTCTCCATAAAAGGAATAAGAAAACGACCGCTTCCACACAGCGGTTCTAAAATTTTTTGTTCTCTTTTGGCGTAAGAAAGGTAAAAATTCAATTCGTCCTGTGGTGCTTTTTTATGCAGGATTTCGTACATTCTGCTACATAAATTCCCGTAATAGTTCTTTTCAAGTATGCTCATATTGTTCTGTTTTTCTATTTATGTATCCGAGATGTTATATGGGTATATATGAATGATTTACTAATTCATTTATAAAAAAGCAAATTTAGGTAAAAACGGAGAGATTTTACACCGATAGATTAAAGAAATCGTTTTTCTTTAGAGAAACGATAACGTTTTATAATGAAAATCCTTTGTTTTATAGCTCTTATGATTCTAAAATTATAACTTTGTCCTATGATGAAAAAACAGCCTGACAATCATCTTTCTATTTTTGAGGGAAGAGAAATATCATTTATTCCATCTAAGACAATGCTATTGGAGGAAGGTAAGGTTGCGGATAGGTTATATTTTATCCGTAAAGGATGCTTGAGATTGTTTTTCTACAACGAAGGAAAAGATATAACCTTCCAGTTTTTCTTTGAAGGGGATTTCGTGGCTTCATTTGACAGCCTGTACAAGGGTACGCCGAGCCTGTTCTCTCTGGAAAGCATAGAACCATCCGAAGTTCTGTTTATAAAGAAAGAAGATTTCTACAAAAAAATGGAAAGCAATCCTTCATTGAGAATGCTATATGAAGAGAAAATTATAGAACGGTTCAGCTTTTACCAGCATCTGTTCCTGTCCCGTATCAAGAATACGCCACAGCAGAGGTATGAAGAACTGTTGAAGGAATATCCCAACATCATCCAGCGGGTTCCGCAACATTATATAGCTTCCTATCTTGGTATCACTCCCGTCTCGCTTTCCCGTATCAGAAATCGGCGCTAATCTCCATTTCTTTACAATTGTTATCGTCCGTTTCCGATAAAGTAGTGATCTTTGCACTATTAAATTTGGAAATGTATGAAAAGAATTTTTGTAATCGACTGGATTTTAATCGTTGTATTCATCGTGTCTGCCATTTCAGGAATTGGTCTGCATATAGCCGGACATGGGAACAGCCACGAAGTATGGCATAACTGGGCAGAGGTTCATGTCTTGGGCAGTATATTGTTCCTTGTTGCCATCATATTCCATGTGACAACACACTGGGGATGGTATAAGGGAATCATAAAAAACGGAATAGGCAGGAAAAGCAAGGTTACAGCAGTCCTGTCTATCATATTTTTATTGCTGTCCGTTACAGGTATCGTATTACTTGGAGTAAGCGGAGCAAACTCTCCACTTGGGTTATGGCATTATAAAATAGGCATCATAACGACTGTTATAGCTGTAGGGCATATTATAAAGCGACTTTCAGTTTTGAAAAAATCATTGAATTAGGAAACTGTGACCAGTTTATCGCGTCTGTCATCTTTTTATTGAATGTCCGTCATCAATATCATCATAGCTACCTTTCTGTCCAACTTCCCACTCACGTTTCTCGCCATGACTGCCACCACCTACATCACGCAGCTTGGTTTTGCCTGAGAAACGTGAAGTAGACTTTGTTTGTTGTTGGTATTTTTGTAGTTCAATATGTTTCACAGATTGTTTCTTTAGCCGGTCAAGATTGAAGTTTTCTTCAGTAAGATTTATAATGATATGCTGCTTGAAATTTATAGCATAAGTTACATCTTCTTCCTGACGGATAATGAAGCCTTCTTCATGCAGTCGGCTTCTGATAGAGGTTACTGTTTCATCATTGAATATCTCACGCAGACGGTTCACTGCATCAGTGTAGTAGTGTGTTCTTTCCGGAGATATATCTACTAAATCTTTCCGTGAGACTTTGAATATCTTACAAAGCAAATCCCGTTCAGCCTCAGTAGCCGGACTGAACACCTCAACCATAGCTATACGGTTGTTACGGTCAATAGCCTCTGCCATAAAAGGTTTCAACGGACGGCTTTGACCATCAAAATAGATGATGCCTTTCTTGATATAAGCACGCTGCTTCCTGATTTTACTGTATATTTCACTCTGGGTAATCTTAGGATTAAGTGTCAGTAATCGGTCAATATAGTCCTCAATTCGATTGAACCGTTCTTCAGGAGTAGCGAAGTCCAGAAGTTCCTCTACAGCCAGCACTCTTGCACCATGAATGACGGTCTTGTTTGAATGATCAACTAGCATATATCCGTATGGAGAATCCTTCTTGCCGAAGAACACAATGTCAATACCGAACTTCGTTTTCAGTTCCTTCTGCAGTTCCTCCTTGTTGGAACTTACATCACGGTACTTCTTTAATATACTTCTGAGCTGACGGCAACGAGCCCTTTCCCGATAACCGCTCTTGAAAAGACTTTCTATTTCAGTAAAAGGGATTTCCTTCTGAACCTTTCCACCATGCTTGACGAATACATTCCCATCTTTCTGATAGACTTCATATCCCATGGAAACCATTATTGCCTTGAACTGGGCAAATGAAGAGAACGTGTATAGCTTGGCCAAATTAATGTCATCTTCCGTTTTCTTCTTCCTGTCGTTACCAAGAATACGGTCTATTACCTCCTGAGAACGTCTGCGTTCATGGCTGTGCTGAATCTTTCTTCCATCAGGTGCCACTCTCGAAGTGATGATATGAAGATGGGTATTCTCCGTGTCATAATGAGAATAAACAAGCAACGGCTGACCGGATTCTCCGTATCCCATTTCCTTGAGATACTGGTGTGCAAAATCCAGCAACTCATCTTCCGACATTTCGTGTCCCTTACATGATATGGCCACATGAAACTGTGGTTTCCTGATTCTGCTGTTCTGTGAACTGTACTTCTGGAGATAACCAACCAGCTCACTCGGGGTAGGTTTGTGAAATGTTCCGAGTGAACCAAAATTCTGAATCTCGATAAGCCGTGCAACACCTTTCGATACTTTATGTTCATTGTAACCTACAGCATGGAAGTTCGTACTTCCCGGTAATATGGTTGCTATCATATTGAATCTTAATTTATCAAGGTTTTAGTGACTGAGTAACCGAAATACTTCAAGCTCATTAATCTATGGTTACACAATAATAATATCAGAAATGATTGAATACCATGTAACTAATAACTCAGATTCTGACAGCTTTCTGTGTCAGAGAATCAAGGTCTTTCTTTATTCGGTTCAATGTTTCCTGAGTTTCGAGGATAATTGGTAACAGAACCTCCTGGATATAGCCGGGTGCGAGTAATCCGGCTACCGCAAGCTCATTGGCACGTTTAACCGACTGATTAAGGTTTCCTCCAGCCCAGGAAAGTTCATTCTGATATTTACGATAAAACAAACCCAAATCATTCATCAGTTCGAGTTGCCTTTTGGTTCCGATATTTGAATACTCTGCCAGTGCTGAGCGTATATAATGACTCACAGATGAATAGGAGGCAGATTTCTCCTTAAATTGTTGTACTTCCTCCGGTGTCATTCTGACCTTGATGTACTTGGTTCTCTGATTCTTCATACTTGGATACATTGGTGGTTAGGTTCCCCGGACCATCTTTCGCCATGCGAAACAGCGGCCAGCCGCTCCGATGCACCAGCATTCGGCAAGTTACTTTTGTGAGTACGAAACGGAGTTTTGTGGCCACAAAAGTACAACTTGCTTGGAAAACTCTGCACGGCAGAAAGATACCTTCCGGGAATGATTATTACACCCAAATTTACCGGGGAAAGCCGTTGCAAACCGAAATCAACAACACAATTCTTTGGAGGCATATTCCAGCTTACCATGAACTGTAGCACCAGTTATATAAGAAACTCCATATAGCGTATTATTGTTATATAGAGTTTTTAAGACGTTTGAAACTAATTTACATGTATTCAGAAACAGAAGCTTCTGGTATTATTTAATCTTTGGATTATACTAATTTTGGTAATCAGAAAATAATATTTCGTATTCTTCGGTTGAATAAACCAAAGTTTCAAAAACACAAAAGATGTAGTTATATGGGATAGATGGCTATTGTTCTCATAAAACCTATATCCAATATAATATGTAGTCCCGATACAATGATAGCATGGTAAAAGTAACCTGCTTATCTAAGTTATTGGAATCTCAATAAAAGGGAAAATGAAATCTTGTAGCTGATTCAGCTGATGAAATGGCTATCGGGAAATCTTATTTTATCTGAACTGTATTGCAGAAACATTCAGGTAGAATAACCCTGTAATCAGAGTCTGGAGAGACCTCGTTATCATGGTGATATAACATTGATAATCAGTAAAAAATCTACTCGAACAACAAGAAAATAGTGTTGCGTAAATTTCTGTATCTCATTGATTTTTAGTATATTTATATAATTAATAAGCTCTTATACTCATAAATATTACACGTTATGTTTGAACTACTGTTTATTATATATCTACTGCCGGTACTTATTATCGGTATGCTACTCTTGAAACTGGTATTCTGGCTTTTAAGGATTGTCATACGTTTGGCTGTATGGCTGGTTAAGAAAACCTTTATACTTATATGGAAGCTCATCATACTTGTCTTTGCTATAATTATAGGCCGTGAAATTATGCTTTGGAATCAACCGGACAAATAGAAAGAACCGCACCAATATGATAATGGTACGGTTCTGATAAAGATAAGTAGAATCCTCCCTTTATGTTAATGGCTTGTTCTGTTTTGTCGATTACATGAAACCTTTTCCCTTGCTTCTTTCATATACAACTTCTTTCTTGGAATCACAATTCATAAGACGGAACTGAACCATACATCCGGTAGGAATATCCTTAGGTAACTGTTCAACCAGTCTGTCGATAACCTGGTCTACATTACTGAAACCAATGTCTGTTATTTCACCGATAACGTTACCTTTGAAATATGCACGTCCATAGATCATCATCTTTTTGGTGATACGGAACATCTTGTCTGCCGGTGTCTCGAAGTCACGTGCTTTGCCCTGTTTGCTCTTCTTGCTACTGAAGAAAATGAAGTCAATCACTTTGGCATTTAGTTCCCAGGCAGGAGTGAAGTCTATCTTAACATAGCCTCTTGTAATATTCAGTCCATGACTGTGGTTCATGCCGAAGGCAACCTCATACAGATTGGCATCACAGTCATTCTGTGCAATGGTAGCCCATGTATGACGAAAAGTATAATAACAGTAGTAATCCTCCTTCTTCATTCCCATATCGGCACATATCTTTCTGATTCCAATGTTTACGTTGGCATTGAAACTGTCCGGATTGCTGTAACGCTTATGGAACTTGAAAAGATATTCGTCATTCTCGTCTGAAAGATACTTATCAAATGTGGCCTGAATGAACGGTTCCACACGCATTTCAATATAGGCTTCGTCTTTCCGACTGTGCTTTGTCTTAGCTCTTTTATATCCGATAACTCCATCCTTATAGTTTTCTTTTTTAAGTTCAAAAATATCTACGGTGTTTATTCCGCCCAAACACAAGGATAGGAGTGCCACGTCTCTGCCCAGTTCCGGAAGAGAGGAAATCATTTTGGTTTCCGGTAGGGGGCGATTGAAGAATTCCCTACATGCCTCTGCACTGATGGCTCTTTGAACCGTACTGTCAGATTTAGGAATGGATACCTTTAACCAAGGATTGTATTTGATTCGCACGATACCACGTTCTTCATCGTTCAGTTCTATAAGTGCCCTTTTGAATATCTGTCTTAAACAGGTTGGGTACATTTCTTTCGCCCTGTTTGTCAACGAAAGGCTATTAATCCATCTTGTCAAAACAGAAGATGACAAGTGAGTAAACATAACTCTGGTTGTTCCCAAATATCTTTCGAGGTGGTTTACAGCCAGGCGATAATTCTTTGCATTACGTTCATGTCCTTCAGAGGCCATGCGGTTAATGAACCTTGTTGCATAGTCACTAAAGCATACTTCCATATCAGAGTTCATTAAGTATTCTATTAATTCTGTTACAGAGTATCCTGACACATCTTTACGATTTACAAGTTCTGTATAACGAAGTATTTCCTGTGCACAATATTTATTTATGACAGCATCCTTAATCTCTCCAGATTTGGATAACTGTTTGTCAGTAACGAATTTATCAGTCTTAATATACCCTGATTTTGAACGATGAAGTACTCGAATGTACACTTGGTAAAAGCCGTCAGCTCGCTTATACCTTACAATAGTCTTAAATGTTGCCATACCTTATTGATTTACAGTTGTTTTACTTTTGTAAGTTCTTTGTAAGCGTACCCTCTCAGTTTTGTAAGCTATTTGTAAGCAAGTACCGTTTATTTGGCTCATTTTTTGCGGACAAATGCACGAACCGCCTAAAAACAACTTAGGCTGTAATGTCTGAAAAACAGCCCATTACAGCCTAAATCAATGATTATCTTATACTATTTATGCTTCCTCTATTGCAGCCTGCGCCACTTTCAGATGGGATTGAAAATCAGAATCTTATGCAACTTTAGCAAGTGATTTGTAAGTTTGTGATTATCATTCCTGGTAATAGTACATAAAAAGTAGTCTTATTCCTCTATCGCAGCTTGTGCCTCTTTAATTCATATCTGAATATCAGTAGCTTTCCTTTGCTTTGTAAGTAGTTTGTAAGTTTCAGGACTCTTCCTTTTTATGGATTACTTAAAAAAGGTAAGCTGCAAAATGGTTTTAATCATTGAATTATCTGTATGGGTACTACAGATGAAATAATTAATATCTTATTCCTTTCTCCTTTCTTTTAATAGTTCAATAATCATATCTTTATCCTTCAGGTTTGAATCAAGACGTAAAATTTGTGAGTTCAGACTCTCTATCTGTTCTTTCAGAAGCTTGATTGTTTCCCTCAGGTTCTCCGTTTCTTTCTTTTCGTTGGATAATTGTACAGCAAGTTCCGCGTCACCTATCAGGTTATTCGCATTTCCCTCCAAGGCAACGGCTGCAAGATGTGCCGATATATTATGTTGTTTCGGACAGAAAAGGGAAAAGAAATTGAAGTCCAATGCTTCGCTGACTTTAATAAGCCTGCTTGTCTCCATTGTCTCCCTTTCCAGTATGCGGTTTATGTGCTGCTGCGGTACACCTATTTTACGTCCCAGCTCAGATTTGCTCAATCCAAGCTCGTTACGTCTTTTGTCGATAGCCTGACCTACATGCACGTGTTTTATGTCATTATCCATGCGATTCCTTCAATAAATACATCTTAAACAATAAATCATCAAACAAATATTTGGTTATATAAACCATTTTACGTTACTTTGTGACGTAACCTATTCATTTGGTGAATACAAAGTTAAACATTAAATATTAAACATCCAACAATTATGTCTGAAAACTTAGAAAAAATCCGTCCGGCACTTGTTGCCCTTGAAGTAGGTGAATCCGTTTCATTCCCCATTTCACGTTTGAAAAGCGTCCGTACACAGGCCTCAGAGCTTGGTGCCATTTATAACCGTCAGTTCAAGACCAGGACTGACAGGGAAAACCACACCATTACGGTCAAACGAATAGTATAGAAATCAAATCAGGTTCATATGAAGATATTACAGTTTCTGGACCATCTTATACCATACGAAACATTTCTGAATGACCTTTCCTCCAGAATTGTCAGGCAATTGAAAGCCGACAAGGATGATCCTGAATTCATCAGCCAGAGGAAGGCATACGAGCTGTTTGGCCGCAGGAATGTAGAACGGTGGAAACGTCAGGGAAAGGTGGTTTCCTACAAAAGACCCGGTAAGGTGGAATACCGCACGGCAGACCTCAGGCTCTTGCAGCGTACCACCCAGGACTATTTTGATGGAAGTCTGCCAAAACAGGCCGAAAGACCAGTCAAAAGAGATAAATGATAAACATATTATGGCTAATATTTTAATAGTGACAAACTATGCATGTTTAGTTTAGCCGTGATACTCTATGAAATATAAAGAAAGCAATTATAGTAGGTACAGGAATGTGCGTCAGTAACCTTTGTTCACCAGCTTATAGCTTTACCACCTAACGATAAAGCCGGACAGGTCTTTTGTATCGCACATTCATAATGATTTTATAATAATGAAAGAAATCAGACCAGCGTGCGATCCAAACGGTGTCTATTCAGTCAAGCGCACCTGTGCTGAACTCGGTATCAGCAACAAGACACTCAAAAAATACAGAGAAAACGGGTATATCCAACCGCTCAATCCTAATAATGTCAGCCGCCCGAAATACTCCGGCCAGTCAATAATCGATTGTTGGAACCTGCTCAGTACGTTATGATAAGCGAAACAACCATACGGAAAGTAAGGGAACTTGCCATAGAAGACGTACTCAGTCCTTATGTCAGACTGTCCCGAAAAGGCTCAACCCTGATGGGACTTTGTCCTTTCCATACTGAGAAGACCGGTTCCTTTGCTGTCACTCCCAGCAAGAATCTCTTCCACTGCTTCAGCTGTAACCGTGGCGGTGATTCCATTACGTTTATAATGGAAAAGGAAAACCTTTCCTTCAGTGCCGCCGTGGAATTTATTGCCAGGAACCATAATATTCCGGTAGAATACATCAGTGAAGAGCGCAGTGAGGAACAGATGGCTAAAGCCAGGCACCGAGAATCACTTCTAACAGTTCTCGATACAGTCCAGACCTTTTTCCTTCAATGTCTCAGGGCAACAGACAAGGAAGAGAGCCTTGATGCCAGAGCCTATGCATACAGCCGGTGGCATGAGGAGTTCTGTGCCTTTGCCGGAATAGGCTATGCACCGAAGGACGGTCAGGCCTTTATGGATTTCTGCAGAAGCAAGGCTCTGAACGAAGAACTGCTGTACGAACTCGGCATGTTCAAGCGTGGCGAGGACGGCAACACATACGCCATGTTCCGACAGCGTATCATGATTCCCGTGAGAAACAGATGGGGACGCATCATTGCCTATACAGCCAGATACATCGGAGACAACAGGAAAGCTCCCAAGTATATCAACTCGGCAACAAGCATGATTTACTCCAAGGGAGAAACAGTATTCGGCATTGACCGTGCAGCCAGACTGCGTGATGCCGACTATTATATCATTGTGGAAGGTGCTCCTGATGTCCTTAGAATGCAGTCGATTGGATACGACAATACAGTAGCGTCACTTGGAACAGCCTGGAGTGACAACCAATTCGAGCAGCTGAAGAGGTATGTATCCTCACTCTGTTTCATTCCTGATTCAGATATTGCGGAAGGCAAGCCATACGGACCGGGATTTGAGGCAGTGATGACCAATGGGGCTGCAGCCATAAGAAAAGGATTCCATGTAACAGTCAGGGAACTTCCTTTTACAGAAATACCATCCGAGGCAGAAGGAGAAGTACAATATGCCAAGAATGATGCCGACAGCTATATCCGCAGCAGGGAGGATTATACTTCACTTCCGGAAAAGCATTTCATTATCTGGCTTGCACAGAAACGTTTTCTGGTAGCCGGTTCCATGGTAGAAGAAAGAAAGTGTGTTGCTGAAATAGCAGACCTATTGCGCTATATAAAAGACCAGCTTGTGTATGACCAGTGCATAGAACAGCTCTCCAGACTGCACGGCAAGGTAAAGCTATGGCGTGATGCCGTTACCCAGGCACGTGGGGAAGCCAGGAGAAGGAACGACAAGCCGACGGCCATGAACGAGATGCAGCGTGAAGCGGAGCTGCTGCGCCAGTTCGGTCTGTTCGTCAGGGAAAACTGTTACTACTCCATCGGTGAAGATGATGATGAACCGTCAAGAATCTCCAACTTCATCATGGAACCGCTCTTTCATATCGAGGATGAGATAAACGGAACCAGAATCTTCCGCATGAGGAATATGTACAATGTATGCAGGGTCATAGAACTGAAGGAGTCAGAACTCTGCTCGCTGAGCAACTTCCAGCAGAAGGTCGGCTCACTGGGCAATTATGTATGGCTGGCCAAGATAGACAAGCTCAACCGTGTAAAGGAATACCTGTATTCAAAGACTGATACGGCAGAGCGTATCAGAAAGCTCGGCTGGAATGCGGCTGAAGGATTCTTCGCTTTCGGTAACGGAATATTTTTTGCAGGCACATTCAATGCCGTTGATGATTTGGGTATTGTCCGTGGAATCAACGGCAAGGCCTTCTATATACCGGCCACTTCAAAAATCTATCTCAACAATCCGGAGATATTCCAGTTTGAAAGACTCATGGTACATGAGAACCGTAACGGAATAAAGCTGCATGACTATGTAGGCAGACTGATGGAAGTATTCGGTGAGAATGCAAGCGTAGCCTTCTGTTACCTTCTTGCCACCCTCTTCCGTGACATCATATTCAGACGCACCCGTCACTTTCCCATTCTGAACCTTTTCGGTGAGAAAGGAACCGGTAAGACAACCCTGGCCACTTCCCTCCAGTCCTTCTTTCTGCACGGAGTAGATCCGCCCAACCTCGGTGTAACTTCCGTACCGGCCATGAACGACCGTGTATCACAGGCTGTCAATACACTTGCAGTGCTTGATGAATACAAGAACGACCTCGACATCCGCAAGATAGCCTACTTGAAAGGACTCTGGGGCGGTGGCGGCCAGACCAAGAAGAATACGAATACGGACGGGATGGCAGCCCAGACCATTGTTACAACAGGTGTAGCCCTTTGCGGCCAGGACAAGCCGACACAGGATATGGCACTCTATACCCGTGTCATCTTCCTTGCCTTTTCAAAGACATCATTCAACCAGAATGAGAAAAGGGCTTACGAAGACCTTGTATCAGTCTGCAACATGGGACTTACGCACCTCACCCTGGGGATACTGGGGCACCGGGAACTGTTTGAGAAGAACTTTCCGGAAATATATTCCATCACCAAGCGTGAACTGGCTACAAAACTGGAGAATGAAACCATCCATGACCGTATATTCGGTAACTGGGTTATTCCACTGGCTACCTTCAGGACACTGGAGACAGTCATTGACGTGCCTTTCAGCTATGCGGAACTGTTTGATACAGCAATCAAAGGAATACGAAATCAGAATGAACTGGCTCAGGAAAGTTCAGAAATAGCGGACTTCTGGAGTATGCTTCAGGGATTCCAGACTTCAGGGAAATGTATTGAGAAGGCACATTACCGCATAAGGTATATGAAATCCTTCCGTCCATTGTCCGTAAAGGAAGATATAGAATTTAAGGAAGCACGTCCTATTCTCTATCTGAACACGGCAGCCGTGGCATCACTGTTCAACAGCCGGAACGCAGGTTCCACCTCCAACCGCTCGAACTGGTCCACCATCATGTCGTACCTGAAATCCCATGCTTCATATTTGGGATTGAAACAGGACAGATTCACCATACTTCTGCCCAGCGGGCTTCCTGACTATACCATTGACATTGTGAATGGCGAGCAGGTTAAGAAGGTAAAGGTAAACCGACCGAAGGCTTTGTGTTTTGATTATCTACAATTGAAGGAAACTTTCGGATTGGATCTTGAAACTGAGGTTATAGCTGAAGCACAGGAGGAAATAGCTGTTGAGCAACAACATATAGTCAAACAGGAGGAATTACATTTTGGCTGATTAATATGCAGTATCAAATTAATATACTGATTAACAAGTTATGTTATGTGTCTAAAAATATGCTTTTTAATTCATTTTTATAGTGAAATTTCAGTATCTTTGTACTTATATGTGCGACCTAGTACAGAATTAGGTGTTTTTTGTAAAACAGACAATATGATAGATACTATAACTGTAAAAAATTTCAAGTCAATAACAGATATGACATTGTCTTTAGGTAATGTCAACGTTTTTATCGGTGCTAACGGTTCCGGTAAATCAAATATTCTTGAAGCTATAGCAATGGTTGCAGCTGAGCGTTCTGCCCAAATAGAGGTAAATTCCATGATACAGAAAGGTATTAGAATTGCGAAACCAGACTTGATGATAAGTTCATTTTATGGTCAGCCATCTAACAGCACCATTAATGTAAATATATCTGGAACTGAAGGTGAACGTATAAAATATGCAGTTACCAATTTAACTCCAGAGGATATTTATTCTACTTGGAATGCTCCTTGGTCAACTGGAGCCAGACGTGGAAATATTAAGGGAGCAGTAGAAAAAACAGATAAGCTAAGGGAATATTTGTCCAAGTATCTTATTTACTCATTGTCAATCAACGCACTTCGTGGATTGACCTCAGAAAGTTTCCAATATCCGCTTGGTTTGAACGGAGAAGGACTTGATGTGCTTCTTAACAACATACCCAAAGAAGAAATCATGCAGATAAAAGAATCAGCTAAAGACTATATATCCTGGATTGAAGATATATTCTTTGACAGTGAGGAAATATACAAGATGCAGGGATATAAATTGGGAAGAAGTAAATCCAACCTTTATTTCAGGGATAAGTTTATGCAGAAAAAGAACAATCTTTTCTCTGCAGAAAATGCCAATGAAGGTGCTTTGGAGCTCTTGTTTTATCTGACACTTTTTATCAGCAGAAAGACTCCTGATTTTTTTGCTATTGACAACATTGAAAATGGGTTGAATCCTCGTTTGTGCAGGTTTCTCATGAAGAAAATCTGTGAATTGGCTGTCAAGAATGGTAAGCAGGTACTTATAACAACTCATAATCCGGCCATATTGGATGGATTGAATCTTAATGACGTCAGTCAGCGATTATACGTTGTGACCCGTAACGATGAGGGAAAAACGCAAGCTAAACGTATCCAGACAAAAGAACAGACAGGTGAACAGCGCATGATGCTTTCAGAAATGTGGATGAAAGGACTTATTGGCGGTGTACCTTATAATTTCTGACGATATGAGATTGGGTATTATAGCAGAAGGTAAAGCTGACATAGCTGTAATAAAGGCAGTTCTGAAGGCCTTGAAGGGTATTGATGGTAGTGATGTCGTTCAATTGCGTCCCAGTGAACAGTTTGACGAAACAGATTTGAATGAAATGAATTTCAGCAACTGGAATCTGGTCCTGAAATCATGTGAGGACAATAGCCTGCTCCAGTCTTTTTTTGATGTATTGGCAGATGATGCTTTGCTTGTTGTTCAGATTGATACTGCAGAACGAGGTGAAGCTGGGTATGATATAAATGAACCATTACGTACAAAAGATACAGATTGGAAAGAATATTGTGATTATCTGTATAAAGCAGTAGAATATAAAATTTCGAACATTATTCCGGAGACTTATCGTGATAAGGTTGCATATGCAATAGCAATTGAAGAGACTGACGCATGGCTTATACCTTTATTCGATAATTCCTGTAAAGAAACTGCACAGTATGCAAATCCAAAAGAACGGTTACATTATCTTATTGGCAGGATTGACGGTAAAAAAAGAGTCAGATACATCAACACCGACAAAAAGAACTTGGACTATGACAATATATCAAAAGATATGAGAAAAGGACTTAGGACATGCCGCCAGAAAAGCCGGAGCCTTGATTTGTTCTGTTTGGACTTGGAGAACAAATGCAATATATAATATTATGCCAATAAAAGATAGATTTTCTCTCTTTTGTTGGCATATAAATTTTATAAGATTCTCATGGTGGTGAATGGGAAGATGTAAGTTTGGGAAAGCATGTTAAATCTCAACTATAGCAGGAATTTCGGATAAACAGTAATATTGTAAAGCTGAAATTCGCAAATAATTTCTTACGGGTTTAGTATTAAATTTCTGATTTTTCAGAATATTTCTGTATATTAGTATAGTAAAAAGACTATAAACAAAGGTATAACAAATAAATCCTATGATTGTGGCAAAAACATTTACTATTACCAGTTATGGTAAGAGTAAGGAATATCCAGAGAGCCAGCGTAAGAAAATGATTAAGGAGTTTGAGACGGCTATGCTTTGCTGTGATGGCAGTGAAGCTGAACGCTACAGGAATATATATGATGACCTGGTTGCCGGTGAGAAGGAGTGTATGGACACAGAACGTCCATTGAATCCTGAGCTTGAAGCAATGATTGAGCGAATGCTTACTACTCAAAAGTAATATTCTACAATTGCAGATTTTTATGTTGCATACCTGTTTCTGATACGTCCAATTTTCTGAAGCAGTTTCATTCTCAACTTTTCCGGGAAAGTAATCTCCACTTTATCACCAAGAGCCAGGATTTCATCCACCAGCTCGTCAGTCACAAGAAGAGTATAATCAAATGACGTAAAAGTCCCCATATCATTCCTTTCCACCTGCGAATGGTGGAAAGGATGCTTTCTCAGATAATCTGCAAATGAACCGTAAGCCCTTAGAGTAACCTCTTCCGGCTGCTGTCCGGTCGGAGCCACAACACCAATAGAGTCTGAAAGACGATTAGCCAGCGAAAATCTGCAGTCTGTCTGAAACCTGTTTCCGCTGAGATAGATTTTGGTCAGTGCATCAAGAGGAACGGCACAGAACTCTGATCCGTTCCTATATCCGAGCAGATACCAGCGGTTATGGAACAGCTTCAAACCTTCCGGTCGGAAACGGCCTTCCACTTCATTACCCTTGTCATTGGTGTAGAATATGTACAGCTCATGCCCATCGCTGATACACTCCGATATATCCGGCAGGTATTCAATACCATTTGACATGTCAGGCAATACAACACGATGGAACAGATACGGACTGCTTTTCAGAGCCACATCAATGATACGGCTGTTGAACAGCCAGTTCCGGCAGCTGTCACCGAGTATTTCATCCAAGTTCTGGATATAATATGTATAGTCCTTTCTGTTGCACGCAATAACTATATCAAAATTCTCCTCAATCATTTTTCGGTGATGATGGAATGTGCGCAGACTCAGCGGCTTTCCATTGTACAGGAAGTGGTGCTTCCATATCTCACAAAGCCTTTCAAAAGTGACCTTTCTTTCCTGATAGACTATATGCAACAGCCAAATGTATCGGTTGTAGATATTATTCATAAAATTACCTCTTATAACTCGTTTAACTATCTAAATATAAGCATTATAAATGAGATATGCAAGAAAATTGCATATCTGTTTTCGTATAATATTTTCACTATAATCCGGGCAGGTTTTCAGTACAGATTGATTATATCCATACATCTTTTCCTTGCCTCCCTGTAGGTATAGAATGTTCCTCCATAAGGCTTGCCGTCATAATAGGCAATCACGCTACATGAATGCTCCAGCATGAAGTCATTGCGTCTTAGAAGACATCCTTTGAAATAGTGTTCACTCAATACGATAACCCGGTCTGCCTGGGAAATTATTCTCTGATGGTGTTCCTTCTCAATTAACGGCCACCGGCAGCTCTGTCTTCTGAAAGGAACAACGGCAATGAGCCGTATATCCGGATACTTTCCCTTCAGTGACAATACAGTTTCAGCAGCCATCAGGTCGAATCCCATGGCCATACCTGAGTAGAAGCAGGTTATACCTGACCTGCATGCAAGCGACACGGCTTCAACAAGCCGTGCCCTTATTTCATCCTGCCTTTCTACGGGAACAGTTCTGTGTCCCGTGAAAGCCAGTGACTTTGATTTTTCTGATAATATTCCGTTCATAGTTCTATACTTTATAATGGGTTCTTGCAAGGAAGATGCCTTCAATGACATTCGCTCCGAAACTCTCCAGCTGATTTGCATACATACCGAAACTGATTCCGCGTGTGATTACATCGTCAAAGACTATGACTGCCTTACCTCTGAACCACTCTTCATCAAACTCTATGATGCTCACCTTTCTGATTTCCTTTTCAGCCTTACGGTTTTCATGAACTGCCAGCCTTTCTCCGCATACCCTTACATGGTCATATCCGTTTATTGCTCCTGTGAGTTCACATACCCTTTTGCAGAAGTCCATATACCGGATTTCATTCTTTCTTACCGATGATGCCGGAACCGGAATGAATACCAACTGTGAGCATCTGCTGCCGTGTTCCTCAATCATTCTTGCTGCCGTCATCTGTGCCACCTCTTCATGAGACCTTCCATCCTTGAAGTCATAAACCAACTGTCTGTCGGCGATTTCCTTCTCGCCCACATTCTGAATACGTTTGGGAAAATACTTGCAGAACCATGTCTGCGGCTTTTCCAACTGCTTTCTGATGCTTTCGTCCATCTGTACCATACGCTCTGATTTTTTTCCCTTCTGTCTGCAAGTTTTTCAGCTTGCCCGAAGGATATTTTTTGCAGTTCTCAGAAGCGCAGGCATTCAATAAGGCAAACTTAAAGGAAAGCTGAAAATACGCTCAACCCCGTTTGAGGAAGATTTTCAGCTCTGTGTTTGACGTTTGCAATGCCGGAGATACCTTTGCAAAAAAATATCTGCAGAGGCATGCTGAACAAACCTGTGGCTGTAACGGTACATTAGGATAACTATGTATCCCTTTCGCATCAGATGTTTTCAGATAATAAAATGCACCCGTTTCAGGGGTGACGGTGTTGACAGAGAGTATCTGCCAGTGTATCAGATACTTCATATAGAAATCATACGTTGACAAACGTTGACAAGTGTAGCCACAATTTTCAGTCCGCTAAAAATCCATAGCCAAACGTTGACACATTATAATACTCTATTCTTTATAAGAAAAATCAGAAAGAATATAATATGTTGTATTACAGCAGTTTCCCAGACTGATTTTATGCCGGATTTTCATTGGATTTGCTGTCAACGCTGTCAACCATCAAATATATGCCTTCCTTATTTCCGTAAAAACAGATTTACCATCAACCGCCTTAGTCCAGCCGTATTGAATATGATGGTAACACATAATCCATCGTATTCCCACAATCTCCGAAATAATCCCATATTTGACGTATTGACAGCTAATAATCAACTGTTTACCTTTACGGCATCCAATAAAAGAAAAGATTAACCAGCATGAGATATAATGAAAGTCGTTCCCGAAAAGACATATTCAGTGAAGGAGGCAGCACGCTACCTGGGTGTTCACCGCTGCACCATCTATGCCTATATCCGTTACCTGGAAAAGCCGCTGGCTTTCCTGAAGATACCTGATAAGGCAAAAAGGGTGTTCAGAGGAACTGACCTGATAGCCTACAAGGAAACCGGCCTGCCCAAACGTGGCCGCAAGCGTAAGAAACACCGTTAGTTCAGTCTGTCCCATGGAATGGTATCCAAAAGATTACATTTGGCATTCATGGCTGCAAGTTCAAGAGCCAGCAGCCTTGCCCTTAGCCTGACATCCTCCATGTCGGAAACGGCCTGAAAGAACTCCGATGGCTCCATTGCTCCCGACTGAATCATCCATTCCCTTGCACATTGTTCAGGAACAGCGGCACTGACGAAAGAGAATATTTCTTTTGCTATGCAGCCGGCTGTACCGTCACCGGCTTCAATGGTAAAGCAGAACGGTACACCGCTCGAAGTCTTCCGTCTGAAATTGAGATACCGGATTACATCCTTGTTTTCCATAGAAACGCTCCACCCATGTCGGGCAGAGAGATTAAAAATATTACGACAATTTTCCATTTACCATACAATTATAGTTTTGTTTTCATTTACCTGCTATAATAAGCAGCCGGTCTTGTCCGTGACGGATAGGACCGGCCACTTCTGTTTTCATACGGCCTATTCAAACCTTGCAAGAAAGTCCTGAAGCCTGCTGTCCTGAATCTGTTTCAGCGGAACCGGCTTAAAGTTCTGCTGCTGCCTTACCTGAAGCTTGCCAAGCCCCTGAGCACTCAGGTCAAGTTCCACATCCGAAAGCTCATTGAGGGAAATATACCCGTATTCATCCTCCAAGAGTCCGACTACGATACCGAATAGAATCACATCGTCATCCTCCCTGTTTCCTTCAAGGATAAACCACCTTACAGCACCAAGGGCAAAAACCGCACGGCAAACAGCCTCTTTTCCCTTGCCGTCCTGGGAGTAGAGCGGATAACCCTCCAGAGCTTCCGCCAGTTGTGTCGTCATTAATCTGCACATATCAGTAAAAAATTAAAAGATAGTTTGATACTTATTCTCCTTGTACGCATAACACTTGATTTTGAAGTTCTGATTCTTTTCCCTCCAGTAAAGCTCATTGAGCTTCATGGCCGGGAAAAAACGTTTTATGTGCATCTGTAACTGCGGACCAAAGGGAGAAAAAGACAAGTGTGAAGTCAGAGAATGCAGACGGAATACCCAAATTTTTGAGGTATGAGAAAATTTGCGGAAGGCTGCCGTCAAGTCCTCCGACTGAAAGCGCAAGCGTCACTTGGCGTTTCTCCAGTCCGCAGTATCTTTGCACATAAGAAACGGTTCCGGCTATGATGCTCCAATGATTTCCTGATATTCAGTATTCAAAGATTTCTGAAGAGCATAGTATCCGTTTTCAGACAAACCACCGGTAACCGGTTGCCAATGTCAGAGCCTTTGAAGTGAAGAGTAGCGCAACCTTAAAGGCTCTGTCTTTGGCAACAGTCCTGATTTATCTGCATGATTGTATGAACCTGTCGGCTGAAATTTGCCTGGTATCGGGATACGAAGCAAGTCAGCCAGTTAGTTTCCGTAGCATAAGGCAATTTGTTCCGGCATCTCATGAAATACGAACAGTCGGAACAGCTTGCCTGTATTTTAAGATAGGTATTCAAGGATATAGGACGTTCCGTCAGTGCAAGCTTTAGCCTGCATCATCGGGACGGCCTTCTTGTTTTCGTTTTCAGACGAGCCACCGGTAACCGGTTGCCAATGTCAGAGCCTTTGAAGTGAAGAGTAGCGTAACCTTAAAGGCTCTGTCTTTGGCAACTGTCCTGATTTATCTGCATGATTGTATGAACCTTTCGGGTGAAACTTGCCTGGTATCGGGATACGAAGCAAGTCAGCCGATAAGTTTCCGCTGTATAAGGCAATTTGTTCTGGCATCGCATGAAATACGAACAGTCGGAACAGCTTGCCTGTATTTTAAGACGGGTATTCAAGGATATAGGACGTTCCGTCAGTGCAAGCTTTAGCCTGCATCATCGGGACGGCCTGCTTGTTTGCGTTTTCAGACGAGCCACCGGTAACCAGTTGCCAATGTCAGAGCCTTTGAAGTGAAGAGTAGTGTAACCTTAAAGGCTCTGTCTTTGGCAACTGTCCTGGTTTATCTGCATGATTGTATGAACCTGTCGGCTGAAACTTGCCTGGTGTCACAGATACGAGGCATATCTGCCGGTCTGTTTTATATATCTTATAGTTTATTTGTGGATACCTGGCTTCTATTCCGTAAACTGATAAGTAGAAAATTGAGTTAATATAGCTACAATACAACTCATTGGTTGTAATTTATCAAATAATTGCATTATCTTTGCATGTAGACGTGCGATAAAGTAATCTTTTTAATGAATATAGCAGCAGACAAAATTTCCTGTAAAGCTTTGGACGTTACAGGAGCAGAAATCAGAATTGAGCAAGATAAAAAGAATTGGGTAGAGTATTCACAGTTAATAGCCGGGGTTATGTCTAAGCGGATGGCGGAACTTGGCTTTACGCAGTTAATGCTTGCTGAGAAGATGAATTGTACCCAACAATATATTTCAAAAATATTGAAAGGGAAAAAGAATATGTCACTGGAGACTATATGCAAAATAGAGAATGCATTAGGCATCGAGATTATCAAAAGTCTAAATAGAAATGAATAACGAATAAAGCAGATTTATGTCAATACAAAGTGAAGCGGCATTAGAAGCCGGACTTATCGCTGCCCTTCAACAAATGGACTATGAATATGTCCAGATTGCAGAGGAAGATAATCTTCAAGCCAATTTCAAACGGCAGTTGGAGAAGCATAATCATAAGCGGTTGTCAGAGCATGGTCGTACTGAATTTACCGATGAGGAATTTGAAAAGATACTTATCTACCTGGAAGGTGGTACGCGCTTTGAAAAAGCAAAAAAACTCCGGGACCTCTATCCGCTTGACACGTCAGATGGCAAGCGCATTTGGGTGGAGTTTCTCAATCGTCAGCAATGGTGTCAGAATGAGTTTCAGGTGTCGAACCAAATTACGGTGGAAGGACGTAAGAAATGCCGTTATGATGTAACCATTCTTATAAATGGTTTGCCTTTGGTTCAGATTGAATTGAAACGCCGTGGCGTGGAACTGAAACAAGCATACAATCAAATACAGCGTTACCACAAGACTTCATTCCACGGACTATTTGACTATATCCAGTTGTTTGTCATATCAAACGGAGTAAATACACGTTATTTCGCCAATAATCCGAATAGTGGTTATAAATTCACATTCAACTGGACTGATGCTGCCAATCATCCGTTCAATGAGTTGGATAAGTTTGCCGTATTTTTCTTAGAGAAGTGTACGCTCGGTAAAATTATAGGAAAATATATTGTACTGCATGAGGGCGACAAGTGCCTGATGGTGCTTCGCCCTTATCAATTTTATGCGGTAGAGAAGATTTTGGACAGGGTACAAAACTCTAACGACAATGGCTATATCTGGCATACAACAGGGGCTGGAAAAACATTAACTTCATTCAAGGCGGCACAGCTTGTATCGGAATTGGATGATGTAGATAAGGTGATGTTTGTAGTTGACCGTCATGACCTCGACACTCAGACACAATCGGAATACGAGGCATTTGAGCCGGGTGCGGTGGATAGTACCGACAATACGGATGAACTTGTGAAGCGACTGCAAAGCAATTCAAAGATTATTATCACTACCATTCAGAAACTCAACTCCGCAGTCAGCAAGACTTGGTATAGCAACAAGATTGAATCTGTCCGTCACTCACGTATCGTAATGATATTTGATGAGTGTCATCGCAGTCATTTCGGGGACAGCCACAAGAAGATTATGAAGTTCTTTGACAATGCCCGGATATTCGGCTTTACCGGAACGCCTATTTTTACTGAGAATGCGGTGGACGGACATACCACCAAAGAAATATTCGGCAATTGCCTCCATAAATATCTGATTAAGGATGCCATTGCGGATGAAAACGTGCTTGGTTTCCTTGTGGAATACTATCACGGCAATGAAGTCGTTGATAATGACAATCAAGCCCGGATGGAAGAAATTGCAAAATTCATCCTTAACAATTTCAACAAATCCACATTTGATGGAGAATTTGATGCCTTGTTTGCCGTGCAGTCCGTTCCGATGCTTATACGCTATTACAAGATTTTCAAATCTTTGAATCCTAAAATCCGAATCGGTGCAGTGTTTACATACGCAGCCAATAGTAGCCAGGATGATGACCAGACAGGTATGGGTACAGGTCAATATACAAGTCAAAGTGTAGGCGAAGCTGACGAACTGCAAGCCATCATGGATGATTACAATAAAATGTACGGAACAGCTTTCACGACTGAGAATTTCCGAGCATACTATGATGACATCAACCTGCGCATGAAAAAGAAGAAAACGGACATGAAACCGCTTGACCTTTGCCTTGTCGTGGGTATGTTCTTAACCGGCTTTGACAGCAAGAAACTGAATACGCTCTATGTGGATAAAAACATGGAGTATCATGGCTTGCTGCAAGCGTTCAGTCGTACCAACCGAGTACTGAACGAGAAGAAGCGTTTTGGTAAAATCGTTTGTTTTCGTGACTTGAAAAGTAATGTTGATACGTCTATCAGGTTATTTAGTAACTCTGACAATCCTGAGGATATTGTGCGCCCTCCGTTTGAGGAAGTAAAACAGGAATACAGAACTTTAGCAACAGAGTTTCTTCAAAAATATCCTACGCCCGGCAGCATAGACTTTCTGCAAAGTGAAAACGACAAAAAGAATTTTGTGCTTGCTTTTCGTGATATAATCCGCAAACACGCAGAAATCCAGATATACGAAGATTATAGCGAAGATGCGGACGATCTTGGACTGACAGAACAACAATTCAACGACTATAAGAGTAAATACCTCGACATAACAGTTGGCTTTATCAATCCTCCAGTTACACCACCGGTTGTTGCGGAAGACCCTGTGCCATACGGCAGTAATCAAGGCTTGGAAGATATAGATTTCTGTCTTGAGCTTCTGCATAGTGACATTATCAATGTGGCTTATATCCTTGAACTCATTGCCGACCTTGACCCATATAGCGATGATTATTCTGCTAAACGCCAGCATATCATTGATACTATGATTAAGGATGCTGGAATGAGAGGCAAAGCCAAACTCATAGACGGCTTTATCAAAAAGAATGTGGATGAAGACAAGGAAAACTTCATGACTGGGCGTAATAAGGCTGACGGCACAAATGAATTGGAGGAACGCCTGAACCAGTATATTGTATCTGAACGAAATAAAGCTATATGTGATTTGGCTGATGAAGAACAAATTTCTTCCGAGGTGCTTAATCTCTATATAAAAGAGTATGACTATTTGCAGAAGGAACAGCCTGAAATCATACAAAAGGCCTTGAAAGAGAAACATCTTGGTCTGATAAAGACAAGAAAAGCATTGACACGCATTCTTGATAGATTGCGTGGTATTATAAGAACTTTTAGTTGGGATTGAAGTTATGTTGGATAGCAAAACAAATAAAGTTTTCTTTTCTGCATGTTTTACTCAGACATACAGAAAATGCAAAAAGTCTATCATGGAAGCTTTGAAAGCAAAAGGTATAGAGATTGGTTCGAATATCAGACAGACAAAAGATATTTGGGCAAGAGACTATATGCCTATTCAGATAGATGAAAATAAATTCATGCGCTATAAATACACCCCGGATTATCTTGTAAAAGTTCCGGGTATGAGTAAGTTTATTACCGACAAACCTGATTGTGATTTTCTTAAAGACAAAGATATAGTAGATTGTAATCTTGTTTTAGATGGTGGCAATGTGGTCGTTTGTGGTAATAAGATAATTTTGACAGAAAAAGTATTTGAAGAGAACACTGATTTGTCAAAGTATGAGATTACCAAACGTATTGAATCCGCTAGCGGAAAACAGGTAATATGGATACCTTGTGATCCGAATGAAATTGCAGAGTGCGAAAAAAGAAATGAACTTCCTTTATGTCATGCTGATGGTATTTTACACGCAATAGATGAGAATACGATATTACTTTCAAACTATATAGACTATGATCCGGAATATCGGTTGAAATTGTTAGAGCGTTTATCTCCATATTTTAATATTAAAGAATTTCAATTTGGGGATATCAGGACAGAAAATTCATGGATATATATTAACTATCTGCAAGTTGGTAATGTAGTGCTTATGCCCGTTGTAAATGAAAAAGCAGATGATGTCGCTGCCGAGCAGTTAAAAGAGTTTCTACAAGTGGAATCTGTTATTCAAATAGATTCATGTGAGCTTACCTTCGAAGCGTCTGACGGAAATATCGGAGGTTCACTTCATTGTATTTCTTGGAATGTTTTTGATTCATCAATATAAAGTCAACAAATGGATAAAACATTCCTAATCAGGTGGTATGGCTCTTTTTACGGTGAAAACGCTTTGGACGATTTGAAAGAGTGGGAAAATAATCATTCGGACTATACATGTAATTTATACCTAATAAAAGGATATAAGAAATATGCAAAGACCACTAATCATTATTATATTGGCAAGACTATACAAGGTGTTGCTAAGCGATTTTCGAATAAAGACCATCACATAAAAGAGTTACCTAGAATATCGGAAATCTGGGTCGGGCATTTTGTAAACATGTTACCTGATGATGAAGATATCTTGTTGGCAGAAAGAATGTTAATTTGTTATGTTAGCAATGAAGTCGGCAATCAATACATGTTAAACAGAATATGTGTGAATTATGCTCCTGCTCAGAATGTTTATATTTTATCCGAATGGTATAACTATAAAACATTGAAGCAACGTGAAAGAATAAGCAAAGATTCCATAGCGAAAATTATTCCAGATGTTATTGCATATCGTGTGACTGAGAAAAAGCAGTCATTATTATATATGTCAGAAAAATTAAAGAAATATTGGTATTAAATATGAGCGAAGAATTACAACAGAAACTCCGTGACCAGCTTTGGGAGGTCGCAAACCGTTTGCGTGGCAATATGTCGGCAAGCGACTTTATGTATTTTACCTTGGGGTTCATCTTTTATAAATATTTGTCAGAAAAAATTGAAAAATACGCTAATAGTGCGCTTGAAGACGATGAAGTGACCTTTAAGGAATTATGGAATATGACCGATGCTGATGCTGCGGAATTGCAGGAAGAGGTCAAAAACCAGTGTCTGGAAAATATCGGTTATTTTATAGAACCACAATTCCTGTTTTCATCTGTGATAGACACAATCAAACGGAAAGAAAATATCCTGCCTATGCTGGAACGTTCTTTGAAACGCATAGAGGACAGTACACTTGGACAGGACAGTGAAGAGGATTTCGGAGGACTGTTCTCTGATATTGATTTGGCTTCTCCAAAGTTGGGTAAGACCGCTGACGACAAGAATACATTGGTCAGCAATGTGCTTCTTGCTTTGGATGATATAGATTTTGGTGTGGAAGCCTCACAGGAAATTGATATTCTCGGTGATGCCTACGAATACATGATTTCCCAATTTGCTGCTGGAGCCGGAAAGAAAGCAGGAGAGTTCTATACACCTCAGGAAGTCAGTCGTATATTGGCGGAGATTGTTTCTATCGGCCACCAGCGCTTGCGCAATGTGTATGATCCTACTTGTGGCAGCGGTTCGTTGTTGTTACGTGCTGCAAGTATAGGAAAGGCAGTATATATTTACGGGCAGGAAAAGAATCCGACTACCTATAACCTTGCCCGTATGAATATGCTTCTTCACGGAATCAAGTTCAGTAACTTCAAGATAGAAAACGGTGATACACTAGAATGGGATGCTTTCGGCGATACCCAGTTCGATGCAGTAGTCGCAAATCCGCCGTTCTCTGCTGAATGGAGTGCAGCTGACAAGTTCAATAATGATGACCGTTTCAGTAAGGCCGGACGACTCGCACCGAAGAAAACAGCCGATTACGCTTTCATTTTACATATGATTTACCACTTGAATGAAGGTGGTACAATGGCTTGTGTTGCTCCTCATGGTGTATTGTTCCGTGGAAACGCAGAAGGTGTTATCCGTCGTTTCCTCATAGAAAAGAAAAACTACATAGATGCCATTATAGGATTGCCAGCTAACATTTTCTATGGTACAAGTATTCCGACCTGTATTCTTGTCTTCAAGAAATGCCGTAAGGAAGATGACAATATCCTATTCATTGACGCAAGCAAGGAGTTTGAAAAAGTAAAGACTCAAAACAAGCTTCGTCCACAGCATATACAGAAGATTGTTGAAACCTACCGTGACCGTAAGGAAATAGAAAAGTACAGTCATCTTGCCACCTTACAAGAAGTGGCCGACAATGACTACAACCTGAATATCCCCCGGTATGTTGATACCTTTGAGGAAGAAGAACCTATCGACATCAAGGCCGTAATGGCAGAAATCAAAGAACTTGAAACCAAACGTGCCGAACTGGACAAAGAGATTGAGGTGTATTTGAAAGAATTGGGACTAGTTGAATAAGTGGAGGTATAATGGCAAAACGGTTTGAGATAAGAAACAGTACGGCAGAATTCCTAATCTTCGCTATTGAGGGCAAGGAAGATGGCATACAGGTGGTGTATCAGAATGATACTATCTGGTGTACGCAGAAAGCTATGGCAACCTTATTTGATTGTTCGACAGACAACATCGGTTTGCACCTGAAGAATATATATGCCAGTCAGGAGTTACAGAAAGAAACAACTACCGAGTTTTTCTCGGTAGTTCAAACAGAGGGTGAACGTCAAGTCAACAGAAAGACCCTGTTCTACAATTTGGATGCCATTATATCTGTAGGGTATCGGGTAAACAGTATCAGAGCCACACAATTCCGCCAATGGTGTACCTCAGTCATCCGTCAATTCTCTATACGTGGTTATGTGATAGACAAGAAACGTATGGAAAATGGATCATTTATCGGTGAGGACTATTTTGAGCACTTACTGGCTGAAATCCGTGAGATCCGTCTCAGTGAACGCCGGTTTTATCAAAAACTTACTGACATTTACGCTACAGCTATTGATTATAACCGTGATGCTCCAACCACAAAGTTATTTTTCAAGAAGGTTCAGAACAAGATGCATTATGCGGTACACGGCCAGACAGCAGCAGAACTGATTGTGAACAGAGCCGATGCTGAAAAAGAACACATGGGACTGACAACCTGGGAGAATGCTCCAGACGGGAAAATAGTCAAGACTGATGTAAGTATTGCCAAAAACTACTTGAAGGGTATAGAACTGGAAGATATGGGACGTTTGGTCAATGCTGTTTTGGACATGGCTGAGCGTATGGCAAAGCGTCATATACCTATGACGATGGAAGATTGGGCGAAACGTATCGACATCATTCTGGAAGCAGGTGGTGATGCAATCCTTACTGATGCAGGCAAAGTTACGGCTGAGTTTGCCAAGAAATTTGCTGAAGCCGAATTTGAAAAATACCGAATCATTCAAGACCGCTTGTTTAATTCGGATTTTGACCGCTTTAATACCGGTGATAACTTTCTACCATTTGATATTAATCCTGATAAAGA